>JAOZNS010000065.1 GCA_029933635.1 Candidatus Zixiibacteriota bacterium
CGAGAATCGATTGTTGAATTCACCAACTTACGCAATCTAAAGATTGCGGCTACCAAGTCAAAACATAATTATGATATGCCCACTTTGTGGAGAGGGGAAATAGAGATGAGAGGGGTCAGACAAAAAAACAGGGGAGATTTGTATCTCCCCTGTTCGTTTTGGGGCAGGCAGGTCAAAAGAGGAAGCTTATTTAATTGCTGACTATTCGATGAAGCCAGCTTACCTTCAGAACAGTATTTATCTGAGGCACGCCTGGAGGCAAGTTACTGGGATCGAGGAAATCCAGATCAAATGCCCAGTCTCGGTATGGAGCGGTATATTGAGGGTTCCCATAACGCCAATCCCCGGTCGCCTGTTCACTGTACCATAAATCCACCATGGAGCCCCGGTAGGTGAAGGTCTTTCCGCTCCACTTCTCCAGGAAACGGGGGAGGTTCTCCAGACCTCCATTGTAATGTCCCAGGGTGGTCTCTGTGTTTCCAGTTAGAAAGGCGGCATTGACCGTGGTGTTGGATGCCACCCGGTAGTTTAGGTTTTTGTTACTTTTGGAGTCATTCCAATTGTTGGACAAAACGGTTAAAGCATCGGTGAAAAGTGCTGCCGGTTTTTTGTTCTTCTTATTGTAATCTCCCAGAGTGTATAAAGGATTGTCGGTTACCACACTCAGTGGACCGGCTAATTCCTCGCCGTTGGTTAGACGGATTGCCTGCTGAGTGCCAGGCACTTGGTCTCGGGAGGCATATAAAATTCCGTTCAAGGGATAATAACCGCTGGTGTTGAGCTTTTCGATATTTATGTCATAAGAGGTAACCCACTTGTACTCCCTGTAATTGTAAAAACTTCCTACGGTGATGATGGAGTCAGCAAAGAAGGTGGAGGTAACGTCCACCCAACTGTCACTTGAGTTCTTCCAGAGGACTTGTCCATCCACTATCTTCAGTCCGGCCTTGTGCTCATAGCTGTCCATGTTGCCGCCGGTTCCTCTTTTTATCATATCAATGGGATCGCCGGAGACGACCACAGGTAAATTAAGCTCGGTTATTCCATGTGATTTGTCCTCCACCATCCCTCCCCACCGATTCAAAGATTCAGCAACCCAGTCAGGATCAGTGGAATCCAGCCAAGTGCCATCTCCGTTTTTCATATTCTGATAATTTCCTTCTTTATCTTTAATGAAGACATTCCCATTTACCCCGCAATCAGGACAATCCTTTCTGCCATGATATATGTCCCCTGCTGCAGTGGTGTATGAGTCGATTTTGAGCGTGGAATGAGTTCCCAAGTATAGATCTCGATTGCTGTGAACTCTTCCTCCCAGAGTCATATTTGGACCAGGCAAAATTTCCAGATCCTGCTCGTAAAAAACGGCAAACTGAAATATAGGAATCAGCGCATCCTTTACCTCCGCTTCAATCAAAGTTTTGGTTTGGGTTCCCTTTTCTGTTGCTTGGGAGGTGATGGTGAAGCTTTTAACCAGAGCATAAAGTCCTTTATATGCTCCCACGGTGAGTGTTTCCTGAGTGGCAGGTCCGTTGTCCACCGTGTTGTAGCTCACCGCTATGTTGCCCAGATCAAAAGAATCGGAAGGGAGGGGATCAGGAGGACCCACCCCACCGGTGGCATAATGATGCCGGATCTCAGCTATAGCTTTCTCCAGCCCTGCCTCTGCCGCATAAAATGTGTTGATGCTTTTCAGATCATTTCCAGCGATGTTGACATCGGTGGTGGAGGTCATCACCGCGGCGATCCCGATCATGGTCAACATCAAAAGCAAGGACAGAAATATAAGCAAGGTAAAGCCTTCTTCGTTTTTAAGTTTTTTTAACATCATCTCTCCTTTAAGCGATCGTTGTTTTAGGACCCAATTTTTTATAATCCAAGATTTCTCACCTTCACATCTGAGGTTATAGTTCTTCGACGATATTCTCCGGCAAATTGCAGATCCTTTCGTTCGGTGCGAGCAGTAAGGGTGATCAACACTTCCCGGACCACCGAGGCGGCAGGAGGAACGTCAACCACAACGCCGTTAGCCAGACCATATTGGAACTGTAAATCCTCGATGTCTTCAGCGTACACATAATTCCGGTTTCCTTCCCTCTGGACCATCAGATTGGGGTGATTGCTGTCTGTGGTGTCGATATAGAACTTATATAAATCCGCATACATCACTATACTTCCCTTGGGATATTTTCTGGAGAGTGGATAGTGACGATGCTGGATGTGACTGGCCGATACCTGAACATGAGTGATGAAGAAGAACTCTCCAGTATCGGCAAAGGGATCATAGATATAAGCCCAGGTGCTCTCCTCAAAACAACTGACATCATGTCCATCACACCTCAGCTCGGAGCTGGGCTGGGGCATGCTATGTTCGATGGTGGCTTCGCAGCCGAACTCGTTTTTAAACACGATGGTGATCGTATCTGGATCGGTGTTGGCGGCATAGATCGGCTGAACTCCACCAGGCAAACCGTATCCCGCCATCCTGATTCTGGTTTCCAGCTCATGCATGGCGGCACGGGCGTTCTGCTGCATATTGGTGATCTGCTCCTGAATTATCCATCCTTCGTGCTGGTTCAAATAAAGGCTGTATCCGGCTGAGACCACCACCCCGGTGATCAGAAGCGCAATTAAAAGCTCCACAATGGTAAACCCAGATTCATTCCTTCTCCCAAAGGGGGACGGTGCTTTGGGAGGAGTTTTAGCAACGTTTTTCATTTTTTGAATTCCCCTTAGGCTAATTGTGTGATTCATAGGTTATCACCACATTATTATGTTCCAAGCTATCCTTATCCAGCCAAGTCATCTGAACGGTTATCTTTTTCAGGTTAGCTCCGTAGTCCTCAACCGTCCAGGTTCTGGTCATCCCATCGGGATGATCAGAACCGGAGGTGAAATCATGAGTATTTTTGATCTCCTCTATTTTGGCTTGAATATGATGAGCCGCTCTGGTGGTCATGTCGGCAAATACATTGCCCTTGATGGAGGTCACGATCATTGGCACCAGCATCAAAAGACCGGTGGCGAAGATGATCATGCTCACCATCACCTCCAGAAGAGTGAAGCCTTTATTCCCGGGATGAAGAATCTTTTTAGTCCATCTTTTCATCTGAATTAGTATCATTTTTCCTTCTCCACAGAAGAGTTGTTTTTCGTATGGCAAAAAAAGCAAAAAGAGTGCCGTTGCCAGGTGCAAAGTTTTTTCGTCCAGGGCAGGGTGTAACTTTTTGTGGTCACCGAACTTGGGATGAAGGCAAAAAGAAGGAAAATGCTAAACACAGACTCCAGTCAGATTGTATCAAAGAAAGTATGGGAATCCACCCATACTCTATAGAACCTGTGCGATTGAAGTTGAAGGTAAGATTCCTTCTGCATAATTCTTTTTCATCCATTGGGAAACTTCAAATTATAAAAGATGAGATAAGCAATTACCCAAATAAATAGCTCAATCTGGCATATTATTTTTGAACTGTTGACAATAATTCGAGTAAATATAAATTGAGAGCGGTTCATAAATGTGTCTGGAGGAGATGATGAAGACCTTAAAACTGCAGGAAGGGATAATCTACGGACCGATCAGATCCAGAAGACTGGGATCATCATTGGGAATCAATCTGCTGCCTGTAAGCTATAAGCTGTGTAGCTTCAATTGCCTTTATTGCCACTATGGTTGGACCAAAGGGCAGGCTATGAGTGCTTCCTCATTCATTGAAGATCTTCCCACAGTTGACCAAGTAAAAGATGCACTGGCCAGATGGTTGAAGATAAGTTCACCTCAACCGGATTATATCACCTTTTCGGGCAATGGCGAGCCCTGCCTGCATCCGGAGTTTGATAAGATGGTTGAGGTCGCATTGGAGATAAGGGACAAATACGTTCCGGATGCAAAGGTGGCTATCCTATCAAATTCGACCTGTCTTGATAGAAGGGAAGTATTGGCTGGATTGAAGAAATTGGACGTAAGGATCATGAAGCTGGACTGCGGGACCCATAAGAGTTTTCAAAGGTTGAATCGCCCCTGTGAAGGGGTGAATCTTGAAAAGATGGTGGAGAATCTAAAAAAGCTGGAGGATATAATCATTCAGAGTGTCTTCGTCAAAGGAAGGGTGGATAGCACCGAAGAGGATGAGGTGAAAAATTGGGCAGAAAGGCTCAGTCTTATCAAACCAAGGGAGGTGCAAATTTACTCCATCGATAGGCCAGTTGCAGATAAAGGTTTAGCTCTGGTGACAAAAGAGGAACTGAAGATGATAGCCCAGAAGGCGGAGAAGACTTGTGGGATTCCGGTCAAAGTTTTTTAGGTAGATAGGAATCTGCCGGAGGCTTTCCCGATATCGTCCAATCAAATCCGGTCTTTTGCGTATAGCCAGCCACTTTTATTTCTTGGCCGGGGAGCCTTTCCCTTTTTCCGGCAGAGCGAGCGTTATTTTTAATCTTTTCTCCGATTTGGTGGAAGCATCGGTTTTTCTTTTGAACAGATTTTTTGTTTCGGTAACACATCTCATTTACTTAAATACCACAGGTTAATTTTGCCTTTTTTACTTCATTTTTAGGAAAGTTTGCAGATCAATTTTGACCGGAAAAATACTTTGCTAATTTTCGTCTTGGTACTTATAATCTTTTCAGGACCACTATGGTTGGAAATAAAGTGGTTCAGATCAGTCAGACTTTTGCTTGAGCTAAACAGGGAGGTGAGATGAAAAAAAGGGATTGCAACGTGGAAAAGAATTTAACCGGATGCAACTGCACCTATGAACCGTGTAGCAGGAAGGGCATTTGCTGTGAATGCATTCAATATCACTGGCGGATGAAGGAACTTCCCGCCTGCTTTTTTCCGGACGATGTGGAGAGAACCTACGATAGATCGATAGAAAGGTTCATCCAGTGCTATCGGTCGGGCTGATAAATGCACGAAAGAGAAGTGAGAAAATATCTTAAAGAAGCAGAAGGTCTTGGAGTCTCTTGGGCAAAGATCGTCCATCCCAAGAGTGTGGTTACCGCGGAATGGGTAAGGCTGAAGTGTCAATATGGATGCGGGCGCTATGGAACATCCCTTACCTGCCCGCCCTTCTCTCCCTCTCCGGAATATACCCGCAAGATGCTTAGGTATTATTCCCGAGCCTTGATTTTGATCTACGAGGTCCCATCAGGATCAAAAGAGAAGGCTCTTCGGAAAAGGATGAGAAGACAGATCGCATCATTGGAGCGGGAGATGTTTCTGGACGGCTACTATAAGGCATTCGGAATGGCTTGTGGTCCTTGTAACCTTTGCAGGGTCTGTGATGTGACACAACCCTGTAAATTCGAGGATGTTGCCCGTCCCTCCATGGAGGCTTGTGGAATAGATGTCTACGCTACCTTAGCAAATGTGGGCTATAAGTTGAAGGTGGTCAAATCCCTTGAACAAATGTGCAATTTCTGCGGGTTGATCCTTGTGGATTGATATTCTTGGAGACAAATATTCATTTTTTGCCATCCAGCTTAACCAGCTTGGATGCAGGTTCTCTACAATGGGACAATTGATCTTTTTAATGATGAGAAGATCAAGTGACTTTTTTCCTAATAAATAAAATTCTTAGGAAAGTTCAAAAAAGGTAAGCAAATTTTCGTAATCTTCTAAAAAGAGTTGACACAAAAAGGATGAAGGATATATTGAATTTGAAGATGATGATTCCAAAACCGGAGGGAAGCATGAAGAGGATAGTCTCCTTAGTTTTAGTCTTTTCCCTTTTGTATCTTGCTGGAAGTTTTATTCAGAAGGTTCGGGCGGAGGGACCAGCATTGGTGATTCCCGAGACCAGGTTTGATTTTGGTTACGCTCCGCCTCATAGCAGAATCAGCCATTACTATCTGGTCAAAAATGTGGGGACCGACACCTTGAAGATAAAAAAGGTGAAGCCCGGCTGAGGTTGCACAAAGGCTCCACTTGCTAAAACGGAGCTTGCTGCCGGTGACAGCACTTGGATTGAGCTGATTTATACTACCAGTAGAGCAGGAACCAAAGCCTCCAAAAGCGCCAGGGTTATAACCAACGATACCACTTTGGAAAGGGTTAACATCTCCTTCAAGGTCGAGGTGGTAGAACCAACGGATTCTATACTCAAGCTGACCGCTGATCCTCCAACTTTAGATTTCGGACCTATCGAGAAGAAGAGAAGACGGAGATTGGAGACGAAGATCAAAAATACCACCGACGAGAAGATAAAGCTGGCCATAGTGGACATGCCTCCTGAATTTTTCAAAAAGGTGGAACTTTCTCGTTCTGAGTTAAAGCCAGGAAAGACAGCCAAGCTAAAAGTGGAACTGAAAAAGGGGAAGGAAAACGAGAAGTTCCGTAAATCCATCACCTTGGAGGCTACTTTTAAAAACAAGGATAAAGGTAAATTCAGGCTCACCGTTCCGGTGCTTAAAGGAATTGATGTGAAGGCTACAGCCAAAAAGAAGGGGAAGAAATAAAATCACCAAGTTTTATTCTTTAAAAATAGTGTTAGCCCTTATCCTCCTTTTTCGGGAGGAGGGGCTTTTTAGTGCACCAATCTTTTTGTCTTTCTCTGAGAAGACTAAAAAGCTTGGTGATAGAGAAAATTGAGCTACTCTAAGAAATGGAGAAGGAATTTGCCGGCTAAAAAAACATTTTGGTTTTCTTTAATCCTTTCATTATGGATAGGGTTAATGATCGGACTTGCCGGTTGTGAAACGAAAAAGGATTCTAATCCGAACAAGCAAAAGACCAAGATTTCTTCTACTCAGGGATTGAAAGAGTCTCCACAGGAGGGATTTTTAGCTCCTCAATTTACCCTTCAGGACCTGCGTGGGAACAAATTCAGCTTAAGGGATTTTAAAGGAAAGGTGGTGATCCTGAATTTCTGGGCCAGCTGGTGTGGTCCTTGCAGAAGAGAGATTCCTTCGTTGGAGAGGTTGTATCAGTTGAGAAAAAACGAAGGGTTTGAGATTCTGGCAGTAAGTGTGGATCGGGGATCCCCCTCCAAGGTAAAATCATTTGTGGCAGCTCATCGGATGAGCTTTCCCGTGCTTGTGGATCCCCGCGGAGAGGTGGGAAAGAGATACTGGACGCGAGCCATACCCACCTCATTTCTTTTAGATAAAAACCAGGTAATAAGGTGGAAGGTGGTAGGAGCAAAGGAGTGGGATGATCCATATGTGTTAAACAGGGTGGATCAACTGCTATCGGAATAGAGAGGCTTTTTGACAACCAAAAAATTACAACAAAAAACTTAAATTCTTCGTTTTTTAATGTAAAAGAAGATAGGAAGAAAAAAATTCTCCTCCGTCCCATTTTACTCTACTCTGAGTTCCTGCCCCCCTCTCAGATAGATAAATGGTGACGGAGGACTTCTTTTAGCTGTCTTAATAAATTTAAGAATCTTCCCCATTATTAAAGGGGGCTGTGTTGGACAGTGTAGTTGCTTGAATTTATCAGGCACAACGAAAATTGCCCGATTCATCGGGCAACTACGGCGTATAACCCTGTTGCATGGGGACTTTGTAATCCAGATGCAGGAGAAATGGAATGAAGAAGGGAAAAGCGATTGCTTTGCTTTCAGGCGGATTAGATAGCGTGCTGGCGTTGAAGCTTTTGTTAGATCAGGGCTTGGAGGTGGTGGCCTTCAACATGAAAACGCCTTTCTGCACCTGTGACAGCAAGGGGAGATGTTATTCCGATCAGACCGCAAAGAAATTTGGGGTTCCATTGCGGAGAGTATATGGGGGAGAGGATTATCTGGAGATTGTGAAAAGTCCTAAACATGGGTACGGAAAGAATATGAACCCCTGCATAGATTGTCGGATATTCCTTTTCAGCAAAGCCAAGAAGGTGATGGAGGAGGAAAAAGCAGATTTTGTCTTCACCGGTGAAGTGCTGGGGGAACGACCCATGTCTCAAAGGAAAGATGCCATGAGCTTGATAGAAAGGGAGTCCGGCTTAAAGGGAAGGGTTTTACGTCCCTTGTGTGCCAAACTTTTGGAGCCAACCATGATGGAAAGAAACGGTTTGGTGGACCGTGATAAGCTTCTGGACATTCAGGGAAGATCAAGAAAACCTCAGCTGGCGTTAGCCCGAAGATACAAAATTGATGATTTTCCATCTCCGGCTGGAGGCTGTCTTTTGACCGACCAGGGTTTCGCCCGAAGGCTGAGGGAGTCCTTTGAACATGGTGAGGATTCTTTAAGAGAGGTTTTGTTTCTTAAGGTGGGGAGGCATTTCCGAACCCCTGGTGGAGCAAAGATAATTGCTGGAAGGAATCAAGAGGAAAACGAAACCCTGATGAGACTTTCACTCCCTCAGGAACCGAAGTTCACCGTGCATGGATATAAAAGCACCTATGCTCTTCTTTTAGGGAATCCCTCTTCAGGAGACCAGCTCTTAGCCGCAAGGATCTGTGCTTGGTATTGTGACAGAGAAGGGTCTGAGACCCTTCCGGTGAGAATGTGGTTGGATTCTCCGGATGAATTCGAATTGATTCAAGCAAACCCGCTGGATAAGTCTTTGCTTTCCTCTTTCCGAATAGGGGACTGAATTTTCCATTTTCCACTTCTGATTAAGTATCCATTTTGATTGTTCGCCTCAAAAGCGAAAAAATCAATTTGAACAAGGGGTGAACCTGATTGCAGTATTTTTGAACACCTTTGCATCCCTTAAGACCTAATAAGTCCCCGATTGGCAGAGAGATTTTCTTCGCCAACCTCCAATTTTTCTGCGCAGATTCTTTTGCATATTCCATTTATTAATAAAATGGAGAGAACTAACCCTTTTGTTTATCATAGGTTACGGTAAATGTAAAGGCGGTAAAGGGTTAACAGTGTTTCTTCAGGTGTGTAGCGTGTTACTTACATCAAAATGAAATGCTTTGATTTACTTGCAGTTGCGTGTAACTTCCCTACTTCTAAACAAGTGTAACCCCTTCTTTATTGTCTCTGAAAAACTCCCTTCGCAGGGCTGGAAGCCCTGTCTACGAGGATGTAACTCATTGATTTTTCGTGGGCTTGGTACATTTGCCGGACCTGTTTGCTTCAATTTTTTCCAAAACTTTTTCATAACATATATTCAAACCGGTCCGTTTATTAACTCAAAAAGAAACTTGCATCCTTTCGGATGGTGATTGTTTGGCATATTTCTTGCGACATATGGTTTCAGCTTATAAATTTTGCACCCAACCGGAGAGGGTTGTTGTCGATGAGGGACCGGTGAGTGTGGTTTTTAGGATTTACCTGTTCAAATTTTTTTAAAAAAAGTTGAATTTTTTTGTTGACAAAACAAAGGTGAAAGTATATATTATAAACGAAAAGAAGGAAAAGATCAACGCTTTCAATCAGGTCAGATTTTGAAATCTAACACCCAGTTTAGCTTGAGGTCGCAGGATTAAAGTAGATAAGCTTCTTTCTCTTATTCTGGGAACGGCAATCAGGTTGACTCTGCAAATTTGAAGTTTTGGGGCTGTAAGTAAACTCAATAAATAAAAAAAGCTTTTTTAGAAAGTTTAGTTTGTCTGGCTGAGTTTTTAGCGAAAGGAGGAATGATCTAAGAGGCGGTAGATAAAGGTGAAGAACGTTTTATTTCTATACCTTTAAAACAAAGGAGAAGGGAATGACAAACAAAAATTGGAAGTGGACGTTTGTCCTCTCTGTTCTCATCTTTATCTGGGGTCGCCTCGCCACGCCGATAGCTTCTGCCCAGGGTCGTGACACACTGGCCCATGTGGAGATAGTTTATACCACCACCTATCCGGGCAAGTTTGCCCAGGTGGAGGTGAGGTTGAAAAATGAGGTGGAGATAGCCGGATTTCAATTTGAGGTAACCTTTGACACGGGCAGTAACTTTGAGCTGATCAATTTTCATACAGATAGCATCGGTGTGGAGACCTTTTTGGACACCATCTGGGAGGACACCTGCACGGGTCCGGAGCCTCATGGAGATTCCTGCTTTGTGGTCGACACGGTGGTGGAACATGAAGTTGTGGTCAGGTATTGTAACATCGATACCGTAGGTTCTCTGATAAGCGATTTTTCAACGGTGGAGTGCCGGGGTTTCGTTGGCGACACCACCTCACCTGAGTGTAAGTGGGTGACGGTGTTTGGGATGGCTGAGCAGGGCAACCCCATCCCACCCAGCGCCAACTATCGAACGCTTTTCAAGCTGGGGGTGGATGTGGCGTGCATCTCCGACACCTTATATGATCGAACCGTGTATTTTTACATCGTCCCCGGAGTGTTAAGCTATCTGTCCGATCCGGATGGGGAGCTGGTGCCATTCCAATATCATCAGGGCACGTTGACTGCCTGGTTTTCAGTTCCAGGGGATGCTAATGCGGATAGCACGGTCAATCTGGGCGATGTGGTCTACATGATTGAATACCTTTATAAGGAAGGTCCTCCTCCGTGCATTCCCGAGACCGGTGATCCCAATCACACCTGCGTGCCGGAGCTGGGCGATATCGTCACCTTAATAGATTACCTGTATCGGGGTGGCGCTCCACCCTCGTATGGATGCTGGCATGGAGATTAAATTAATAAAAAAGAAGAAGTTCTTTGTTTTAAACCTTAAACCTTTAACCTTTGCTTGAAAGGAGGTGAAGAAAGGAAGGGGTAAAACCAATTACTTTTGCTCAACTCTAACCCTAAAAGAAGCAAGGAGGTGAGAGAAAGATAATCCAAAGGGCTACTAACTAAGTAACCTTTGACTGAAGGAGGGGGAAAATTGAGCAAAGCTTTTTGGTGGTTTCAAAAAACCCCTATCACCAAAAAGTCAAAAGAAAAAACCTTTATTAACGTGTAAGGAGCAACAAAATGAAACGAAATTTGTTACTTCTCGCGGTGACGCTAATCGCAGTATTCTGCTTCTCCACTCTGGGTCTGGCTCAGTGTCCTGAGGACACGGTGGATCAAGGTGAGTGCGATACTCTGCATTGTAACGGTTATCCTCCAGATCTGGGAGTTTCGGGAACCGGACCATGGGATGTGCGTTTTCCAATGTACATCACCCATGATAATCCCAACGTGGTCGACTCGGTTGCAGGTATAGTTATTCCGGTATGCTACACCCATACCAACACTGCTACCACCTGCGACATCGATCCTAACAAGAACAACACCAACCTGTATCCGTGGCCAATGGATAACAGCATCTTCCGCGACCTGGATGGTGAGTCCTCCTGGCCGAACGAGTATGCGGCTGGTATGAACGGTTGGGCCAACATCATCTTGAACATCGATTCTCCGAGCACCCATTTCTGGCTGTCCATGATTCCGACCACGCAGAAGAGACTGGAGGATATGGCTCATAAGCTCACCTGCACCATAACCTTCACCGTCGGAGATTCCACCACCATCTGTATGGATAGCTGTTTCTGGCCGCCCTCCAGCAGGTTGACCTTCTCCAGGTCGGATGCGAAGACCTATGTTCCCAGACACTACTTCCCGTTCTGTGAAGAGGTCTACATCATTCCAAACCTGCCGCCGACTGTGGACTGCCCAGGCAACCAGAGTCACAACCAGAACGGCTCGTACACAGCGTCTGGTGTGGTGGCAAATGATCCCGATTGCCCGCAGATGAGCCAGCTTAATTCTGCACAGATCAGCTTCACCGGAGATGGAGTGATTGATGTTCAGTTCACGGAAAGCTTCACTCCAGGTTGCGATTGGAGCTCAGACGTTCAGTATACCGTGACCGACCACTGTAAGGCTGGCGGAACAGTCGAGGTGGTTGTGTGTGATGATCTGGGTGCATGTGATACCTGCACCTTCGACATCACCCTGACCAACACTGCTCCGGAGATCACCTGCCCGGTTGTTGGAACTCACTACATGTATGCAAGCCAGACCTTTGATATGAGTGCTACCGCAACCGATGCTGACGGCGATACCTACACCTTCTCCATGACCGGTCCAGCCTGGCTGACGATTGATCCCAACACCGGACAGATAACTGGCATAGCTCCAGATGTGGATGACACCACCTGTTACGATGTTACCGTCACGGTAACAGATGTGTGCCAGGCTACTGATGATTGCTCATTCGAGATCTGTGTCCTGCCGGTAACCAACTGGTTCGTGTGGCTTCCTCAGCTTGAGGGTGATGACTGTGTGGCTCCGGGAG
>JAOZNS010000272.1 GCA_029933635.1 Candidatus Zixiibacteriota bacterium
TCGAAGGAGAGGATATAACCACAGAAACATTTTAATCATCGGCACCGGCTCACCTGCAAAGGATTTCATCTCGGAGGTTAAGAATAATCCGGAATGGGGCTTTCGTCTCAGGGGACTTTTGGATTGGGAAGATAAGCTTATGGGTAAGAAAGTTAGCGGAGTTCCGGTTATAGGAAATTTGAAGGAATTGCCCACCATTCTGAAAAATGACCATGTGGATTATGTTGTGTTTGCGGTGTGTAAAAGGTTTTTGGGCTTGATCGAGGAGAGCCTTTTGATATGTGAAAAGATGGGCGTGCCCACCTGCGTTCTGGCAGATTTTTTCCCCTTGAGATCCTCCAGAAAGAAGGTCGGACAGTTTCAAAGCAAACCAGCCATCGTCTTCTCCACCGCTCCTGATTCGGGCACTTCCTTGTTTCTGAAAAGCATCCTCGATAGAGTGCTGGCTCTTTTTGGAATAATTTTACTTTCGCCTCTTTTGTTGTTTTTATCGCTTTTGGTTAAACTTTCCTCCAAAGGTCCTGTACTTTTCAAACAGGAAAGATGTGGGCTCAATGGAAGAAAGTTCATCATGTTCAAATTTCGCACAATGGTTGAGAATGCAGATCAGATGAAGGAACTTCTTAAAGAGAAAAACGAGATGGACGGACCGGTTTTCAAGATGAGTCATGATCCACGGTTAACCAAGGTGGGAAAGGTCTTGCGTAAATTCAGCTTAGACGAGCTTCCTCAACTCTTCAACGTCCTGCGAGGGGATATGTCCTTGGTGGGTCCACGCCCACCCCTACCCAATGAGGTCAGCCAATTTGACCTGTGGCAGAGAAGGAAACTTTCTATGAAGCCCGGGTTGACCTGCCTGTGGCAGGTGAACGGAAGAAATAATATCAACTTTGAAAAATGGATGAAGATGGATTTAGAATATATCGACAATTGGTCCCTATGGCTGGATACCAAGATACTTTTCAAGACCATCCCGGCAGTCATTTTAGGAACTGGAGCAAAATAAAGGGATATTATTTCGATTCAGAAAAGGTAAGAAGGGTAAGAAGCCGGACTTGAGGTTTTTTCCTTCATCGAACCAAAAGGTTGTCGCAGGGATCAGGCATTGCCCCGAATCTATCTGATCCCGATCAAATTTATCTAATTTACCACGAGGACAAATGAGCTTTTCCTCTTCTGACCTTGAAGGCGGGCCCCCACGAGGTCAGTTGACTCAAATGAGGCTGTCCCTACAATTCCGGAGAAGTGTAGGGACTGGGCTTGCCCCTATCCAAACTGCATCCGATCAAGAAATTCAGGCTTCTTGATTCCCCTCTTCCTTTCTCTTTTCCTGGATCCGGGCAGATTTTCCCTTAAGCCCTCTTAAGTAAAACAGTTTGGATCTTCTCACCCGTCCCCGTCTGATCCGCTCAATCTTGATGATGTTGGGTGAATGCAGGGGGAAAATGCGTTCCACCTCCACACCGCTTGATATCTTCCTCACGGTGAAGGTCTCCCCGGTTCCCTTGCCCCTTCGTTGAATCACCACCCCTTCAAAGATCTGAATTCTTTCCTTGTCCCCCTCCTTAATCTTGGTATGAACTCTTAGCGTGTCTCCCGCACCAAACTCGGGAATTTCATCTTTTAGATATTTAGCCTCAACTGCAGAAATCGGCTCCATCTTCGCCTCCACAAAAAAAATCTAAATTTTTCTCAATTGGGAACAGATTTGAGAGGAATCTATCCCCTCTCCTTTTCAATCTCCTTTATCCACTCTCTCTCCTCGTCTGAAAGCCTTTCCCAATTTAACAGATCCGGTCTTTTATGCAAGGTTTTTTTCAAAGCCTCTTTTCGGCGCCATTTTTTGATCCTTTCATGGTCTCCGGACAAAAGCACCTCCGGCACCTTCAATCCTCTGAACTCCGCGGGTCGGGTGTACTCCGGTGGCCCCAAAATTCCCTCAAAGAAGGAGTCAGTTTGAGCTGATTCAAAGTCCCCTAAAACTCCAGGAATTAATCTCACCACCGCATCGATTATCACCAGAGCGGGAAGTTCCCCTCCGGTCAGAACATAATCGCCGATGGATATCTCCTCCACCGGATATAACATCTTCAATCGTTCATCGGTCCCCTTGTAGTGACCACATATTATGATCAAGCGTTCCTTCAGCGAAAGCTCTTTGGCTTTCTCCTGAGAGAACCTTTCTCCTCGAGGTGTGGTCAGAATCATGCTGGTCTGTGGGCTTTCCTCATCCTTCCACAGCGAATCCAGGGCCCTACACAGAGGTTCCAGCTTCATCACCATCCCTCCACCTCCTCCAAAAGGTGTATCATCCACCGTATGGTGTTTGTCTTCTGCAAAATCTCTTATATTTATTATCCGCACCCCTATCAATTTCTTTTCCTTAGCCTTACCAAGCAAGCTCTGATCCAAGGCTTTGGAAAATATATCGGGGAAGATGGTTAAGATATCGATCAACATAAACGTAGCAGTTTATAGATCCAAAAGACCTTCCATCAGCTCAATGATCATCTGTTTTTTCTTCAAATCGATCTTTTTGACCACCTTTTTTATGGCGGGAATGTCATATTGCCTTTTTTCGCCTTCCACCAGATATACATCATTTGCCGGAAGCGAAACCACCTCCTTGATTTTTCCGATCTTTTCTCCGTTGGTGGTGAGGACCTCAAGTCCGATAATATCAAATATGAAATATCTGCCCGCAGGAAGTTTAACAATCTGATCCCTTTCTATCTGGATGAAGCCTCCCACCAGCTTCTTTGCCTCCGTGGGATTTTCCACCTGCTTGAGCCTCAGCAAGACCTTTCCCTTAAATTCCTTAGCCTTTTCCACCATAAGCTCTTGGGTGGTTTGATCCGTTGAAATCGTAACCTTCTTAAGCTTGGCAAATCTTTTCGGATCGTCGGTCAAAGGGATAACCACCACCTCTCCTTTCAACCCTCGCACACGAGATATCCGCCCTATGGTTATCATCTCCATCTCCACCGATTTCCCCTGTATAAAGGAAGAGATGATAAGCTCCTCAAACTTTCTGCTTCCTAAGTTAACAATCTATTTAATAAACGATTTTCTCTATTTTTTGATAAATTTGTTCTATATTTTGACTGCCATTCTTTACGCTCTTATAAACATCACAGGATGGCGATGT
>JAOZNS010000066.1 GCA_029933635.1 Candidatus Zixiibacteriota bacterium
CTCAGCTTGAGTGGGAATGGAGCCCTCTACCACCAAGATGAATTTGCCAGCTTGATTTTGTAAAGCATCGTCCAGAATTTTTATGGCCTGGTCACCCGCGGAAGCCATGATGGTGGGATGAAACTCCAGGCTGATGATTTCAGTCAGAACTTTTGCTATATCCGGGTAGACCGCATTAAGAGCCGAGACGGAACACCCACTGCAACTTTGTCCCTGAAGCCAGATAACTGGTGGATTGGCCGGATTCTCCAGGATGGCTTGAACTATCTGAGGAAGCCATAGATGAGAAAGACCAACCGCTGCCGTGGATCCACCAATTAACTGAAGGAACTTTCTTCGAGATAAAGACATCTTCCTCCTCCTGTTAAGACAGGTTCAACTCACCAAGTTCATGTCAAACTGGACATACTCTACTTAAAGGGTCTTTTTCACCAAGCTTGTGAACTTTCTCACAATATCATATAATTATTTTTCTCTCCCTTGTCAAGCAAAATTCTGAAATTAGGGAAAAAGTAACCCTTCTTGCAAAAACTTCTTGCGAGAACAAACCCTTTGTTTTATCCTATCACAGGGATGGAAGTTTAATCTGCCCCGAAATCAAACTTTTCCGAAGGCGCAACCCTTTATGAAATTTGGGAGCATTTATGTCAAATCAAGATGAGGTCTTAGAAATTTTCCAAAAGGCTGGGGCACTTTTGAAAGGTCATTTCCTTTTAAGCTCCGGACTTCATTCAGCCATCTACTTTGAGAAGTTTCAGGTGCTTCAACATCCGGAATATGTGGAGGTTTTGTGTGGTAAACTGGCTTCCCTTTTCAAGGATGAGAATGTGGAGGTGGTTGTTGGACCCGCCACCGGTGGAATTATCATCGCATATGAGGTAGCCAAGAATCTGAAAGCCAGATCCATCTTTGCTGAGCCTGGCTCTGAGGGACGAACTCTCAAGAGAGGGTTTGAGATCAAAAAAGGGGAGAGGACCTTGATCGTAGATGATATTTTGACTACTGGAGGATCGATTGAAGAGGTGATTCAGGTGGTAGAAAAACATGGAGGTAACGTTCGGGGCATCGGCGTCCTTCTGGATCGAAGCGGAGGGAAGAGAAAATTTGCCTACCCCTTAAAGGCTTTAGCCGTAGCAGAGGTCACCAACTACACGCCAGAGCAATGTCCGTTGTGTAAAGAGGGTAAACCCATAGTTAAACCAGGAAGCAGAAAGGTTCGATAAAACCTTCCAAGAAGATGTCACTTTTGAGGTGTCATCGTCAAGATATGCTGAAACGTGGCTTTCATAAAAAGGTAAAAGCTCACTCCTGCTTCATTTTTTTCTATAAATTTTTCAAAGGATCTAAAATGATCGGAAGAATTTCTGTAGCCATTTTAATGCTTATCTTTTCATTCTGCAACTGTGAGAGGAAAGCTGAGAAGCCTGGGATGACAGTGTTGATCAGAATGATGGACATTCAAGATGCTTGGTTTCGGAAGAAGATGAAGGAATTTGAGAAGGAAAACGAAGTCAAGATAAATGTGGTCACCTTCGATCAGGTGGAAGATGTAAAACAGATGATAGATTTGGAAAGAAAAAGCAAGGAGAATAAAATCGGGCTGGTTAAAACGGCCCTGGAGATGGTTTATCCCTTAGCCCGGGGAGGCTATCTGATTTCCTTAGAAGAAATTGTGGATCCAAACCAGTTGAAAAAAGATCTGGACGAGTATCTCCCGGAGGCTGTGAAGGTGGGAACCATAGATGGAAAGGTTTACTACATCCCCAGGAAGTTAGAAACTTATCTTTTGTTTTATCTGAGGTCCAAGGTAAAGGATGCGCTGGAGAACTGGGAGGGATATCGCACCCAGATCGATGCCATGCTTAAGGAAGCAAACCACCATGGACTACCCGCCGGATACCAGCTGGAGCCAGATCCAAATCAATGGGATTACTTCGATCTTTGCGTGGTCTCATTCTTCTGGGCGAATCAATCTTACCATGGCATCACCATGCCAAGGGTGGCTCATCGGGGAAAAAGATACTCCGGGACGGTCAATGAACTTATGACCCGCATCTTTGAGCTGGGTGGAGATAAGGAGGATCTTCTTCTTATGGATACCTCGCCAATTAAGGATCTTTTCCAGTGGGAATCTTTCTTTATAAAAAATCGACTGTATCATCCTGGGATATGGGAGCAGGCTTGGTCAGGAGGAGACATCTGGAGGGCTATCTCCACAGGAGAGGTCTTCATGTGCTTTCTGCATCAGATCGATCTTTTCTTTGTGCATGGGGGATCTGATCCCACAATGACCGGATACTTGGCTGACCCTTCAGATATGGGCGTATCCATCCTCCCTAAGGGTGTTTCGTTGGAGCTAACGGAGGAGGGGAAACCTCGAAGGGAAGGAGGACATTTCTCCAACCTTTACGGGTGGTGGTGGGGCATCCCGGTGACCTCACCGGATCCAGAGCTTTCCTACAAGTTAGCCCGATTCATAACCAGCCGAGAAAATCAAACAGAGGAGTGCTCTCAATTCGGCATGTTTCCCGTTCGAAATGATGTTTTGGATGAGCTGGAGGAAACTTTTCATGAGGAGTGGAAACAAAAGATCTTCAAGGTTACTCGATTGCAATTTGAAAGTGGCACCCGGGAATTTCCCAGACTGAGAGAGTGGCCCCAGATAGGAAAAAATTATCTGGACGCCTGGTATGATATATGTGTTAGCAAAAGGATCATCAAAAAAGACAAAATCTCTGAGAGCTTAAGAGGATATGCCCGGATCAATCAAGCCATCCTCTCTTCTGCCCAAGCTGAAGAGTAATCTTTTTATCATCGGTTTTTTCATCCCCGCCTTTTTATACCTTTTCAGCTTCTTGGGGATAATATTGCTCTTCCTTCTGAAGTTTTCCTTTTCGGGCAACCTCCCCTTCCTTCACCTTTTATCCTTTGACGAATTCAAAGCCGCCCTGGGGAGAACCTTCTGGTTTATGGGGGTTGGCACCTTGCTCCAGTTGGGTGTTGGCCTGATGCTGGCCATTTTAATTCAACAGAGCTTCAAAGGGGTGGGAGTGGTAAGAAGCCTGTTTATCACCCCTATAGCCATACCTGCACTGGTTACCGCCGTAATCATAGACCTGCTTTTTTCCTATCCTTTCGGACCCATAAATGACCTTCTTTTGGGTCGGCACGATTTTTTTCCCAGACTGGTAAGTCTTCCAGTCAACTGGAGCGGCTCGGAATTTTTATCGCTGGGCTTAGCCATATTGGGCAAGACCTGGAGGGATATGCCCATCTCCATGTTGATTCTTCTGGCAGGATTGCAATCGATCGAAAGGGATCAATATGAGGCGGCCAAAACTATGGGCGCAAAAGGCTGGCAACAGTTCAAATATGTGACCCTCCCACTTTTAACTCCCGCCATCTTAACCATTCTGATCCTGCGCTCCATAGAGAACTGGAAGGAGTTCATCTTTCCTTTCGTTTTGGCTCCCGCTTATCCTCTGCTGGGGGTGTTGATTGAAAGGCTTTATCATGTGGAACAAAATCCTGCCCTGGCTGCCTCGGTAGCTTTGGGTTTGGTTATTTTAATTGCTTTAACCACGCTTGTTTTCACCATCATAACTAAAATGGTGCGAAGATATCTGGTGAGAGTTTAAGAGGAGCTCTTTTGCGGACATTTTATGTTCTGAATTCTTTTTATTGATAATTTTTGATTTGGAAAATATTTTTCGGAGCGTAATTTTGAAGTGGAGGTTGTAAGAAAACCTCCCCATCCCCTTTTCATGAAGGGAAGATGAAGATGGGGTGAAAGGCTATATCTGAAGATGAAGATCTTGAAGTTTGCTTTGATTGGGATGGTGCTGTTTTCCATACTCTTTCCCTTGTTTATGATGACCAAATACAGCATCTCGGATCGGGAAAGCATCATCACCGGGGGGAAATACCCGGAGCCATTCTTCCCTTTCCAGCCCAATCTGAAGATGTTTAAGGTGCTGTGGTCCAGGGGTGACTTTCTGAAGGCGGGGTTGACCAGCCTGTGGGTGGGTCTTTTTGCGGTGGCTTTTTCTCTTCTATTAGGTGCACCCACAGCCTATGCCTTGGCGCGATTTAAAATTCCGGGTATGGCGATTTTGCTTTTCTTCCTTCTGTCGGTTAGATTATTTCCAGACATCTCTGCTGTAATTCCTGTGGCAGAGCTTCTGCTTTCTCCTCCCTTCTCCCTTCTTCCACCCGTGATTTTAGTCGGCTTGGCTCATACGCTTTTAGCCCTGCCCTACACGGTCTATATCGCCAAAGGGGTGTTTGAGTCCATCCCAAAAGATTTGGAGGAGCAGGCGTTTGTCCTGGGAGCCCCCAAATCGAAGGCGTTTCTTAAGATATTGATCCCCCTGGCATTGCCCGGTCTGGGGGCGGCGGCCATCTATACTTTTTTCCTCTCCTGGAACGAATTTGTCTTCGCCTATTTTTTGATGTTCCAGGGAACCGAGACCACCCTGCCGGTTTATCTTCTGAGGATTTTAACTTGGTCACCGCAAAAGAATTTCATATCCGCCATCTCGCTTTTGATATGTATTCCGGTAATAATCTTCACCTTTCTGGTGCAAAGATATATGAGAGAGGGGTTGACCGCTGGAGCAGTGAAATGAATACCTCTCTCCTCATTTGAGTCAACTGACCTGTTTCTCCCTCTCCACTTTAGAGAGGGACAAAAGGGGGGTGAGGTAGAAGAACACGAGGTATTCTGTGGCTAAGGTTAAGCTTAAAAAATTGACCAAAAAATTCAAAGAGGTGCTGGCAGTCGGTAATATCTCCCTTGATATAGAGGATGGGGAATTTTTGACCTTGGTGGGACCATCCGGATGTGGTAAGTCCACCACCTTAAGGTTAATAGCCGGATTGGAAAATCCAACTCAGGGAGACATCTACATCGATGGACAAAAAGTCAATGATCTTCCACCCCAGAAGCGCAACGTCTCCATGGTTTTTCAGAGCTATGCCCTTTTCCCTCACATGAGCGTGGAATCCAATCTTGCCTTTGGGCTGAAGATTAAGAAAAAAAGCGCAAGGGAGAAGCAGGAAAAGATAAGATGGGCCATCGACCTTTTGGGACTTTCGGGTTTTGAAAAAAGACTGCCCAAGGAGCTCTCAGGCGGAGAAAGGCAGAGGGTGGCTTTGGGCAGAGCGTTGGTCCTGGAGCCCAAAGTTCTGCTTCTGGATGAGCCCCTTTCCAATTTAGATGCCAAGTTGAGATTGCGAATGCGCACAGAACTAAAAAGACTGCATAAGAAGATCAAAACCACCATAATTTACGTGACCCATGATCAGGCAGAAGCCATGACCCTAAGCGACCGGTTAGCGGTGATGAGAGACGGAAAGATTCTGCAGGTGGGCACGCCAGAGGAAATCTACCAGAAGCCAAAAGACGTCTTCTGTGCTGGCTTTATTGGAAGTCCTCCCATGAATTTTATTTCCGGCGAAAAGGTGCCACAGGTTAAAGATAAAAACATAATGGTGGGAATTCGTCCAGAACATCTGTCCGTATCTCTGACCAAAATCGCGCAGGCTATCCCGGGTAAGACCAGCGTTACCGAAACCTTGGGTTCGGATAATTATCTATATGTGGATATCTCAGATCAGCTTATCTCGGTCCGACTTAAACCGGATGAGAGAATCCCGGAAGATAAATCGGTCTGGCTTTTTCCCCACCAGGGGAAATTGCACCTTTTCGATAAAACCACCGGGAAAAGAATTTGATGGAAAAAAGAAGATGAATTATTGCCCCGATTCCTCTCCGTTTACAATTTGGAAAAGTTTCTTCCTGTTTTCCATATCGATCTCATGAAATAAGGAGGATAGTTATCCTTCACCATCTCAACTGGAGGAAGTATGAAGGTTGTGAATTTCAACAAGATAAAAGGAGAAGAAGTCAGCGACCCGGGCGCCAAGGATGTCACCGTCAGATGGTTGATCTCAAAAAATGATGGTGCCCCCAACTTTGCCATGCGATTGTTTGAGATCAAGCCGGGAGGATTTACTCCCTATCACCAACATCAATGGGAACACGAGGTTTTCATCTTAAAAGGCGATGGAAGCTTGGTCACCGAAGGAAAAGCATCTCCTCTTAAGCCGGGTGATGCCGTCTTTGTGCCAGGAGGGGAAAATCATCAATTTAAAAACGTATCTGAGGAGGATTTGATCTTTTTGTGCCTGATTCCCCACAAGGTTTAAGGCAGGTTATTGAAATGTTTGAAGAGATCGAGAAAAAATATGGCACCCCTCGAAAATTAACCATGACCTTCTCCATGAAGCCGGGGGAGTTTGATATGCTCCAAAATAGCATGAGGGATGGACGCAATTCAGATGTGACCCTGTTTATTTTCAAAGGCGATAAAGTTATCGTGATCGCAAAGCCCTGGTATCCGGAAGGTCTCTATCGAGCGCCCAGCGGAGGAATCAAGCCGGGCGAGGATCTGGAGCTTTCTGCAAAAAGAGAGTCCTTAGAGGAGACCGGAACCGAAATTAAGCTTTTAAAATATATTTTGAGAATCAACGTCACCTTCATCTGTGATGAGAAAAAAACAAGATGGACCAGTCATGTATTCACCGCCCGATATTTGCGGGGCAAATTACAACCCATCGACAAAGAGGAGATAAAGAGGGTAACGCTTTTGAGCCTTGAGGAGCTTTCCTCCTTAAAGGAAAAGCTCTTGGCTCAGGGTTCGGGCGGACTTAGTTATCGCGCCGCTTTAACTGAGATAGCGATAGAGGAAATTTTCTCCAGTTACAGGGAATAGATTAAAATTCTGCAGGAATCTATCTGTTGTAGGTGAAAAAGCCAGAAGTAGATCCTTAAGGTTTTTAGTCTGTCTTTTTAGAACCCTCAGTTCTTTCCAACCTTTCTTGAGATTCCTCCTTGATTAGTTCGCCTCTGGCGATCATCCTGTCATAATCCAGGGGATGTCTTTCCATATATGCCTCTTCGGTCATGGTTCCGGTTATTGCAGTGAAGTTGATGGGGTAGTTTTCCGGATGGAGGAACATGTAGAAGAAATGCCACACCAGTATGGCTAAGGTGGCCAGCCAGGCCTCATACAGGTGAATCGCCATAGCAACGTCCAGAAGCCACTTGGGAATAAATTTCAAAAAGAAGGTCTCGAACCAAAGGGGAATTCCGGTTATGGTCATCACAAATCCGCCCCATATCAACGCCCAGTATTCTGCCTTCTCAGAATAATCGTATCGATCAAATTGGGGTCGTCTGGATGAGAGTCCCAGGCTGAAAAGAAGATTACTGATAAGGTTTTTTATATCCGATGGAACGGGCAACTTCGCTTTTAGCTGTTCCCTTCCTCTTTGGGTGAAAATGCCACGGAAAATGGAGAAGCAGAAAAGCCCGATTAAAAGCACACCGGCAACCCGATGTGCGACTCCTCTTGCAACAAATGCAGATGGAGAGCTGGTTAACCAGGATGACCACCAGGTGCCGGGATATTTATAAGCGAACCCGGTTATGATCAAGGTAACAAAAGAAAGAAAGAGGAGGAGGTGCCACATCACCTCCGTGTTGGTCCACCTCACCACCCGCCCCTCTTTAGCCTCACGGTATCTTTCCCTAAAATATCTTATCATGATGACGCCGTTATGAGCAGCCATCCCGCCGATGGTCACTATGATAAGAAGAATATAGATCCTTCTCACCCACCAGACTCCAATATCTTTTTTGCTGGTGGGTGCGATATGTACGGAACCTTTGGCAAAGTTGGGTCCTGCTCCTGGATGACACCTCCCACATGTTTGAGGAAGATTAGTCTTGTTTACCGAGGACAGTGGATCGTCTGGTGGTCGAATGTTGTGACTGGTATGGCAACTCACACAGCTTGCCGCGGTAGTATCGCCTGCCATGCTGCCCGCGCTATGATACATATCAGGATATGGGGTAATCCTTGTGGTGACATAGTTATACTTCCCAGAGATAACTTCCGTAGAATGGCAATAGGTGCAGGTTATCTTGGAAAGATTTGCCGGAAAAGTGGATGAGGTCTCATCTGAGGAGGATTTGATTGCGTGAGCGGAATGACAATCGGTGCAGACTGGCGCATCTTTTGCTCCATCCTTTAAAGCCTTGCCATGAGCATCCTGACTATACTCCTCTTCCACAATGGGATGGCAGGCTCCACAGGTTGAGGGCACATTTGTCCGGAAAACGGTTGAGTTAGGATCGGAGGCAGGTCTTAAATCATGGGCACCATGACAGTCCGAACAAACCGCCACCCCCAGATTGTCCTCTTTTAATGCCTTTCCATGCACGCTCTGCTGGTATGCCTGATATGGTGTGGGAGCCGGTATAGGGTATTTGGTGACCAGCCTGATATCTTCATGGCATCGGGCACACATCTGAGGCTGATTTCCCCGATAGACTAAAGCCTCGGGATCATCTACCGTTCGAATATTATGGGATCCATGGCAACCTCCACAGGTGGGTGCATTTGCCACACCTTCGAGCCTTTTTTGTCCATGAATTCCTTTTTGATAAAGCTTCTGCGCCTCTGTATGGCATGCTCCACATTTCACCGGCTCCGGGAGGGTCTCGTGGGGCTCAGCCTTTACTCCACTATGACAACCCGTGCATCCTAAGGAATTATGGATGGAATTTTCAAAAACAGATTCATCCACAAAAAGCGAAATCTCTTTTCCAGTAGAGTCCACCTTGGTAAGACCCTCATCACCATGGCACATTTGACAATCCTCAACAGTTTGTCCATTACCTCTGGGAGTAAAAAGTCCGCAGGGTCCATAGAAAAAGCTTAAGACTATGGCTAACAATAAGAAGCTGAATCTCTTAGCAGATTGTTTCATATAATTCCCTTTACAATTAGTGTAGATTTTTTTTACTACAATTTGCTGAAAATAACCACATTTATTCTTTTTGTCAAGCTTTTTTGTGAGGTTTGTCAACACAAATCAAAAATGTCAGGTTTTCTGCAAATTTAAAATGACAGTAATTTATGGTTACCAGGTCATCTTTCTTTTCTTCGATAACAGGTTGAAAGGATTTGATTTTCCTCTTTGATAATGGTTTGTGTTTTAGCCTTTTGTCTCGGGAGAAGAGGTTGATCCGACCATCAAGAGAATTTAACCTCTCCACCTTATTATGTGCAAAAAATGTCATGACTGAAGGGTTACAGGACAGAGTATTTGAGGGAAAGCGGAGTTAGGGCAAAAAGGTGGTTTATCAATACCGATCTGGTGGAATGAGGCTGAATAGGTGAAACCGATTTTTTCATTCAAAAAAGGATGTAGGTATTGCGTCAGATGTAATTTTTATTATATTATTAATTTAGGCAGGAAAAAATTGCCTTTGTTTTTTATTTGGTGGAAATTCTGTTCATAGTGGAGGTTTGGGATGCTTTCTACGACCGATTTTCGCAAGGGATTGAAGATCAAGGTGGAGGGAGAAATCTACTTTATTGTCGACTTTCAACACGCCCGCACCGCTCAAAGAAGAGCCTTTGTGAGAACCAAATTGAAAAACATAAGGACCGGAGCTGTGCTGGAGAAGACCTTTGCCGCTGGAGAGACCTTTGAGGAGCCAGACTTTGAGGAAAAGACCATGCAGTTTCTCTATTCCTCGGGAGGCGAATATCATTTTATGGATTCAAAGACTTACGATCAGGTAAGCTTAACCGAAGAGCAGTTGGGCGATTATAAGTGGTATTTGAAGGAGAACTCCGAATACAAGGTGATGTTCTTTGAGGGTCAGCCGGTGAACGTGGATCTTCCCGCTTCGGTGGTGCTGAAAATTGCCTCCACCGAGCCAGGCATCAAAGGCGATTCGGTGACCAACCTCACCAAAAACGCCACCTTGGAAACCGGACTGGTGGTCAAGGTTCCACTCTTTGTGAACGAAGGCGAGTATGTGAGGATCGACACTCGCACAAATGAGTATATAGAGAGAACACAACAGGGCTAAATCCGAAAACGACTCTTTATAAGGCTAGTCATGGATGATCTGGAAATGTCAAAGGGATACAAAAATCGGACACGTTCGTTTTCGGATTCTGGCTGGATCGGGACGGACGAGTCAGGAAAAGGGGACTACTTTGGTCCCCTGGTGATCGGAGGAGTGTATGTTGACGCCAAGACAAAAAACGTGCTCTGGAATTTGAAAGTTAAGGACAGCAAAAGAACTTCAGATAACGTGATCAAGGAGCTGGATTTCCAGATTCGCTCTGTCTGTGTGTATTCGGTGGTGGTGATTGGACCTGAGAAATATAATCTCCTTTATAATAAGTTGAAAAACTTAAACAAGCTGTTAGCCTGGGGACATGCCCGGGTGATAGAAAACATCCTTTTGCGGGTGGATTGTAAAAGAGCCATATCAGATCAGTTCGGATCCGAGCTTTATATAAAAAATGCGCTTTTGAAGTTGGGGAAAAAAATTGAGCTGACCCAAACCCCAAGAGCAGAAGCAAACCTGGGGGTGGCTGCCGCCTCCGTTCTGGCTCGGGCTGAGTTCTTGAGAAGAATGGAAAGGCTTTCAACGGAATGTGGATTTGAGCTTCCCAAAGGTGCCTCCGATCTGGCAGATTCTGCCGCTCGAAGAATTGTGGAAAAGATGGGCAAAGATGCTTTGAATCGATTTGTTAAGCTCCATTTCAAAAACACCGGTAGAGTGACCCAATAAGTGTCGACGACTCACCTTGTTTTCCTGTAAGCTTTTCGACCCGAAGCATGCTAAAATCTGGGGTTTTTTGTTCCTTTTCAGCCAAACGTCATAAGCTCTTACAAAACTTTATGGGCTTAAATCCTGCATTTCAATCGTTTCTTTCGCCGCTTTGTGAAGTGAGAGACAAAAAGAGATGCTCTAAGCCCTTTATTCTCTGCCCATCTTGGTTCCTCTAAAATTTTTAAAAATTGCGATTTTCTTATGAATCAATCTGAACTATCCTGCGTCCAAGTGCTGGAAGCGCTAAGGGAGGATAATGTTTCTGGGGCGTCTGAGCTCTCGCGAAAAGCTGCCCAGGCATTTGTTCTTTTCGCCTCAGAAAGCGGTTGCCGATCCAAGGACGAATATTTTTCCAAACTGTTGAAGTTAGGCCTTGATCTTGTATCGGCTCAGCCCCACATGGCTTCCATCTTCAATTTAGTCAATTCCTTATTATACTCGGTGGAGGAACTTCTGCCCACCTGCACGTTGAGTGAGCTGGAAGAATTTACCAAAAGGAAGGCGGAGGAATTTGCCTACAATTCGGTGAATGCAATTCAACAGATAGCTCAAAATGGAGAAAAATTGGTGGAGGACGGTTCAAGGATCATGACCCACTCCGCTTCTGGATCGATTCTGGAAATTCTAAAAAAAGCCAAAAGGAATGGTAAGTCCTTTCACGTGGTGGTGTGTGAGTCTCGACCCATGTTTGAGGGGCGAATTCTGGCTAAGTTCTTGGGAAATGCCGATATCCCCGTGATCCTGATAACCGATGCTGCTATGGGAGTTTACGCCGAGGGGGCAGATTTGCTTTTAGTGGGGGCAGATTCAATTTCGGAAACCGTGTTTGTCAACAAGATAGGGACTCTCTATCTTTGCCTTCTGTCCAAGGAATATAAGGTTCCGCTTTATGTGGCCTGTGAAAGGAGCAAGTTCATCTCCACCGCCTGGCGAGTCTCACCCCTTGCTCAGGGAAAACCTGAGGAAGTCTTAGACTCCGAGCTTTTAAATGTGAGGGCGGAAAATCCATATTTTGAGGAAATCCCACTTTCCTACTGTCAACAGGTGATAACCAACGAGGGATTCTTTTCCCCCTCTCAAATTCCTCATTATATCCGAAAGACCAGATTGTGCAAAAGACTTATGGAACGCCTAAGAGAACTTCATCCTTAGAGTGCTCAAAATTACTCAATCTTAGCTTTTGAATCGAGGTTTATGGGCACCGGGGAAGAATATCCGTGAAACTCAATTCGATTGGTTTGTGAAAAAATTTTGGTAGCGTAACGTTTTTATGTTGGTTTTTTTGTAGGATTCAATCAGTTTGCA
>JAOZNS010000067.1 GCA_029933635.1 Candidatus Zixiibacteriota bacterium
TTAACATCTTCATGCACAATCTGAACCCACCAGCTGATACTACCTGGTATTGGTGGGAGATGCGTAAGGAGGTTGTTTTCTTCAAACCCAATGCTTCGGATGCTCTGCAACATTGCGTGATCAAGTATCTGACGGTGGCAAGGCATGATCCTCCCACTTGGTGGCCGGAACAGCCCACCTTCGTCGGATATGAGGATACCTATATCGGAGTGGCTATGGATATTGACTGTCCCTATGATACCGCCGGAGAGGAGACCAAGCAGGAAAGTGCTTTCAATCGAGCAAGATATGATGAGGTGCACCAGATTGCTTATCAGATTGGTTTCGGGCGGGCAGGTGAGCATCCAGAGTATAACAATTATTTGTGCGGGATTGCTTTGGCTGACGGGAGAGAGCTGGGAGAGGACACTATACCTTACGGAGCCTACAATATCAAAAACGATTTACATCTGTATCCTCAAGCTCCTTGGGGATGGCTGGAGGGCGACCTTTATCAGCTTGCCGCCACGCCTGGTATCAATATCGAAGACGGTCCTCCCACGCCCGATTCTCTGGTCGATCGCACCTGGGTTTTTACTGCTCGAAAAATCCCGGCTGGTTCCGATCCGCAGGTAAACGCATCCTTCACCGTGGTGGAGGTTGTGGCTCCCGAAGGATTGGAACAACTACAGGTTTATATTGATGCCGCTCGATTATGGGTAGAGTCTGCCTCCCGGGATTGGCGAATTTGTGGGGATGTCATTGGTGACGGAGTCATTGACTTGGGCGACATCGTTTATATCATCTCCTATCTGTTCCGAGACGGTCCTGAACCTGTATGCCCTACCTCCCGGGGAAATGTAAATGGTGATGAGACCGTGAACGTGGGTGATGTAGTCTACCTGATTTCCTATGTTTTTAAGGAGGGTCCTCAACCAAGTTGTCCCGGTATCTGGTGATTATGCAGATGGGGACAACTATAGTTTCCTCAAAGAGGGAACTTACTTAATAGGAGATACCCTAAAAGAATTTTTGTTCCGGTTTACCTTTCGATGAGGGCATTGGTTAAGTCAACTTTGTATTTCCACCGGCGTTTGCTTCTTTTTCTCTGGAGGAATCTGGGTGGCTGATTTTTCCCTTTTGGAGCGGGATCGTTCAGCTCTGAGTCGAATCAATACTCCTAAGGAGATCAACATGAACATCAAAGAATTAACCCTTCTAAATATCTCCCCATAATTGAATATGGCATCCAAAAATGCCAAAACGCCCAGGATGAATAAAACGGTGCACCATATTAACATGTTACCCCCCCTTTTTTTGTGGTCTGAGATTCTTATATTTAAAATCTCATTTTAACTTTTGGTCGGCAGATTTTCATGAAACATTAGAAAAATAAGACTCATTTATAAAATGTCCGGAAAAATCTTTTGTTTCTATCTCAAAAATTTGTCAAAGATTGATAGCGAGCAAAATTGCTATTTCTTTTGGCAACACCAGTTATCGTAATCGGTCTTACCAAAAAATGTGGCTTAAGTTCAAGTTTCATTGGGACAAAGATTGTATTTCCGATTTAGCATTCTGGCAGGATGTTGTTATACCGTCGGTTTTAGTTTTCGTTTATAAGTATCAGTTACAAAATCTTGGTTGCAACAAAGGTAAGTAGCGAATTTTTCTTGACAAATAATAATGGAGTATGATGATTATTTAAGATAAACCAGAGTGGCTGGTGTGTTTATGAATCTTCGCCAACTTTTAGATGAACTCAGGCAAGATGCTTATTTCCAAAGCTGTGTATCCCATTGGGAGGTTCTTCCCCCAAGGGAGGCGGTCTTTTCTGAGTTTCCTTCAAGCGTAAATCCACGAATTAAATCGGTTCTGCAGAAAAGGGAAATTTTTAAGCTTTTTTCTCATCAAGCCACTGCGATTGAAAATATCCTCTCCGGAAAAAATGTGGTGATAGTTACGCCAACTGCTTCGGGTAAGACCTTGTGCTATAACCTTCCGGTGGTGAACACCATCTTGGAAAAACCTGAATCCAGGGCTTTGTATCTTTTTCCCACCAAAGCTTTATCTCAAGATCAGGTGGCAGAACTCCATCAATTAGTTAGTGATCTGGATGCGGACATTAGAACCTACACGTTTGATGGTGATACGCCTCGTTCCACTCGCATCGCCATCCGGACAGCGGGACATATCGTGGTGACCAATCCGGACATGCTTCATACCGGAATTTTGCCCCATCATACCAGATGGATCAAACTTTTCGAAAATTTGAAGTTTGTGGTGATCGATGAGATCCATCATTATCGAGGGGTGTTTGGAAGCCATCTGGCCAACGTGATGAGAAGACTCAAAAGGATCTGTAAATTTTATGGATCTGATCCTCAATTTATATGTTGTTCTGCCACCATCGCCAATCCACTGGAACTTACCCGTAAGATAATAGAGGAGGAGGTTGAGCTGGTGGACAACAATGGCGCTCCGAGGGGAGAGAAACATTTCATCTTATACAATCCACCGGTGATAAATAAAGAGCTGGGGATAAGAAGATCTTACATTAATGAAACTCAAAAGCTGGCTAAAAAATTTTTGGCAAACGACATTCAGACGATCATCTTTGCTCGTTCACGGCTTCGGGTGGAGATACTTTTGACCTACCTGACTGAGGCAATGAGGAAAGCCAAAAAATCGGTTGATTGTTTGAGGGGATATCGAGGAGGTTATCTTCCTCTCCAGAGAAGAGAGATTGAAAAAGGGTTGAGGCAGGGCAAAGTTCAGGGGGTAGTCTCCACCAATGCGTTGGAGTTAGGAATTGATATTGGACAGCTGGATGTAAGTATAATGGCAGGATATCCGGGAAATATCGCCTCCACCTGGCAACAGGCAGGAAGGGCCGGAAGGAGAGCGGACGTATCGGTGGCGATTTTGGTGGCGGACAGCTCACCTCTGGATCAGTTCATCGTCCATCATCCGGACTATTTTTTCAGCCAGTCGCCTGAATCCGGCATTGTGGATCCAAATAATCTGATAATCTTGGTCAGCCATCTCAAATGCGCCGCCTTTGAGCTCCCCTTCACCGAGGGCGAAATTTTTGGAGTGGAGGGAACAGAAAAGATCTTAGACCACCTGGAGAAACAGGGGGTTCTTCATCATGTGGAAGGAAAATGGCACTGGACAGCGGAGATCTATCCGGCGGAGCAGGTGAGCTTACGATCTGCCACCCCGGAGAATTTTGTCATTTTAGATTCCACCGATAGAGGAAGAGTAATTGGCGAGATGGATTATTTCAGCGCGCCCATTTTTCTATACAAGGATGCTATCTATCTTCATGGAGCGGATCAATATCGGATAGAGGAGCTGGACTGGGAGGGAAAAAAAGCTTATGCCAAAGAGGTGGAGACAGACTACTTTACCGATGCCATCACCAAAACCGAGCTCAAAGTGCTGGAGGCGATTCAAAGGATCGATCAGCCGAGAGGAAATAGGGCTTATGGTGAGGTCTCGGTTACCACTTTAGCTACCATGTATAAGAAGATCAAATTTCGCACCCATGAGAATGTGGGCTTTGGAAAGATAAACCTCCCTGAGCAACAGATGCACACTACCGCCTTCTGGTTTGAGTTCCCTGAGGACATCAGCTTGCGTTTGGGTCTTTCCATCGAAGATCTGGGTGGGAGTCTAAAAGCTTTCACTAATTTATTAAGAAACGTGGTGCCCCTGTGGGTGATGTGTGATCCCAAAGATATTAGAACCTTTCCCCAGGTGAAATCCCCCTTCTCCGATCGTCCCACCATCTACGTTTATGATAATTATCCGGGAGGAGTTGGCTTCTCCCAGAAGTTGTTTCACCAGTCCGAAGAGGTCTGGAAAGCATGCGGGGAGATAATCCAATCCTGTGGGTGCAAAGATGGTTGTCCCTCCTGTGTGGGACCGAAGATGGAGGTGGGGGGGAGGGGAAAGAAAGGAGCATTAAAGTTAATAAAATGGATAACCGGAGAGTAACCTTTAGCTTTATTTTATGTTTCCGAAAAGAGAGTAAGGAGTGCACCTCCCACCTTAACTAGATCGGATGGGGGGTTCAACCCCCGCTCGGACAAAGGGATGGAAGTAGGTAAGAGAGGAAAGCAGTGAGCGTTGAAGTTAGTAAAATGGATAATTGGAAAATGAGCTTTTAGTTCTCTCTTTAATTGAGATGGGAGAGCATGTTTCTCTCCAGCAATATTACCCCATAATCAATTTGTATGGGTGGAAGGAGGTGAAAAAGTATGCCTATTTATGCCACCTTGTTCAAATCAACGACTGAAGGCGCACAAGCCTTGAAAGGGTGCCAAGCAGACATCGAAGAAGCAAGAAAGGAAATAGAAAAAGCCGGAGGAAAGATCATAAACGCCTATGCGCTTTTGGGAAGATATGATTTTCTTTACATCGTTGAATTCCCAGAAGAGAAATCGGCTTTGAAGGTTCTCCTGAAGACAGTTATGAAGGGAAAGGTAGCACCGGAGACTCTGGTCGCTATACCGTTAGAAGAGTTTCTTCAGGCGGTCAAAGAAGCATGAATTTTGGTATAGGTTGGTGAGCTTCCTAAAATCAATCCACCACTTTCACCGACAGGGTAGAAGAGAGATCGGGCTTTTCGAATTATTCACATTCATCTCTTTTCTTTTTAAAAAAGAATATCTTAGCTCCCTTGCAGTTGAGCTGAGGCGTAAAACCTGCACTCCTTAATTTGCTTTTTTTTGAGAGGAGGATCGATTTAAAATCTGTCCTCCTCTCGTTTTCCCCTCCTTTTCGCTGCGAAAAATATTCTGAGTAAAATAGCCGCTCACTTCAGATGAGTTTTTTCTTGCCGATATTATTCTTACGAAAAGAAGATTTTTGTGAATCCCCAAATTTAAAAGCCATGAAACAGATATTGGTGGTGGGCTCAGATCCCAAGATATCTCAAGAGCTGGATAGGTACCTTCATCCAAAGGAATTCAAGCTTTTGGTTTCCCCATATGGCAAAAGCATCATAACATCTTTGACCAACGTTAAACCTGATTTAGTAATCTTAGACTTGGCTTCCACGGATCAATCAGGGATGGAGACGATTGAAAGGATAAAGGAGACAGATTCTAACCTTCCTCTTATCGTTTTGTCAAAAAATCCGGCTTATCATGAAAGGGAAAGCAGAAAGAAAAACTACAAAGTGGTCGCTCCACCATTTCAGATAGATAAAATTGCCGCTTTAGCAAAAGAGGAGTTGTCAACAAAGTTAATCCAAAAGAGACAGAAGATACTTTTGGGCTCGGTTCGATTCTCCAGTCAGAAGAAAAGCCAAATTGCAGTTGATAAGGATCCAAAAGGAACCACCGAAGGATCCCCCCCGGCAAACCAGGACTATCATCACATATTTGAAAAAATGCTTTCGCCCATCTTCGATCAGATAATCCGGGATTGCCAGGGACATGTTTACGATCGTCTTCTCTCCGGACTGGAGAAGACTATGATCTCTGAAGTGTTGAAATATGTCAATCATAATCAGGTGAAAGCCTCGCAGCTTTTAGGAATTTCTCGAAACACCTTGAGAGAAAGGATGAAAAGATTCGATATATTTTGAAGAAAATTCTCATTCTCTCCAAAAAGAAGAAAATCCTCCTACGCCAAATTAATTTCGAATAAGACCCCCTCAGCATCCTTTTCCCGAAAGGTCGGTTTTACCCCTGTTAAAAACGGGCACTTTGTGTCGATAATATTAATGTGGCTGAATTAAAGAAAGAAGTAAACGGCTACATACCTTTGAAGGCAGACCAGCTGATAAAAAATCAACATACGTGCCCACAAGCAGGGACTTTTCTTTTCCATCTTTTTAGTCTCAAGTTGATGATTGGTCTCGAGCAGTCCACCTTTGGAAAATTTTCATTGGGAGAAATTCTTCATCTCTTTTGGTAGGGCTTGTTTCTTAAAACCTTTTCTAAGGAGGTTGGAAAATGTATGAACTTACCTTTACCAGTGCTGTAGTTTTGTTCTTCTTTGCCGTTTTGCTTTTTCTCTTAACACAAAAAAAGAGGCATTTTGAATATTATCTTAAAAGCTGGCGTCTGTTGGTGGTTGGATGTGTCTTATTTGTTTTCACTGGAGGGACAAATCTTCTCTATCTCTTGAGCCAGGGTGAACATACAGTTAACCTTCGCTGGCAACAGATCATTCGTGCGTTTGGAATGGTCGGTTACATTGCTTCGGGGCTATTGATTCTGTCAGGTTTGATTAAATGGTGTGGTTCCTTCGTGGAGGTAAAAAAGCATGCCACTCACCGTCTACGACAGCTTACCTGTTTGAAGTCCATCTTATCCACAGTCAACCATGGAGAGGATCTGGATCAAATACTTAAGGAGTCGCTGGGCAATTTGGTGAACATAATGGGATATGAGATTGGTTTGGTCTTTAGGCCCACCTTTCATTCCTCTGAGATGCGATTGGTGGCATACTCAGGAGTTTCAGCTAAGAATCTTTTTTGCTTGTATGATCTGTATCTTAAGAATATGTGGTATAGGGAATCAAGAAACTCTCAAAAAGTCACCACCACTTCCGATGTCAAAAGTCTGCCAGAATATGGGGTACTTTTTTCTGATCAGAAAAAGATCAGATCCTTTGCCTGCGTGCCCATTAAATTTTCCGAACGGGTGATGGGTCTGATAGGTGTTTATGATACTAGGTCTGATCGTTTCTCATTTCAGGAGATTCAATTTTTGACCTGTCTGGGTGAGACTCTGGGACTTGCCGCCAAGCAGGAGCTGGTCTCTAATAGAAACAAAAGGAGAAGGGAGTATATCTCCGCCATTGAAAATATATTTGAGGAAGTTCAAGCCAGCTCCTTGGACGAAAGGTTCTTCAAGCTCTCAGCCGAGCTCAAGAAAGTTATAGATTTTGACCAGGTTTCCTTGATACTTTCATCTGGACCAAGACAGGATATGAAGCAAATCTCTTTAGGAAATTCGGGTGGGGTGCTGATAAGTCGAAAGGTAGGAGCTGGCGCTTTTGATGGAGCGATGGAGAAGGTGATGCGATCCGGAGAGGTGCGGATAGATCGGAATGTCGACCCAAATAGGGAGTCCTCTGAAGATCCTCTTTCTAAGGCGTGTGGCATAAAATCTAGGATGATTCTGCCTTTGTGGTGTGAAGAGAAAATTTGTGGAGCTCTCAGCTTGGGTAGCAAAAAGCCAAACTCCTACTCTGCGCACGATGCCAAATGGCTTAAACCGTTCGTCCGGACCCTTTCCCATATTATCTTGGAATTGAGGCTAAAAGAGAAATTGGAAAGGACAAAATCTTTAAGCAGATCGCTTCATGAATTTGACAAGAAGTTGACCGAGGGGGAAGACTTAGAGTCTCTTCTTCATGAAGCCACCTCCAGCATCGCTTCGATCTTGCCCAAGAGTTTCGCTCGGTTGACCTTATTATCGAAGGAAAAAAATCGGTTAATTAATTGCTCGTCTTATAAAATTAGATCCGAAGGAATAGATTTAAGAAGTGACAAAAACTTTTTGCTGGAGGATCTGCCCTGGCATCGTCTGGCATTAGAAGCAAAAAGACCCATGTTGGTCAATCAGGATGATCCAGAAAGTGTGATGTCAAAAAAGGAGGCTGGACTCATCCTGGATGAGAAAGTTAATTCAGCGTTTCTGGTTCCTTTGATCTTAAATGACAGGGCAATAGGGATCGTCTCGGTTGGTGAGATGCGCAGTTGGGAAAGAGAGCCAATTACCCAGGAGGATATGGAATTTGTCAAACAAAGGGCCGGTCAACTCTGTCTGATTTTGAAGAAAAGCATTCTCAGTCGTTTGAATGAACAGTTAAAGGAAAGATTAAAATCTTCAGAAAAATCCAAACAGATCGGGGTTGCTCAGCAAAAGTTCCGCTCCGATCTTTTGAATCTAAGCTACCAGATTACCAATCCATTATCTCTGATTCGTGGCTCAGCTGAACTTTTGAGATTTAAAGAGGCAAATTTAAATCCCGAAAGTTTAAGATACCTTAGCAACATTGAGAATGGCGTGGATCGAATACAAAAGACGCTCGAAGAATTTTTGAACCTTTACTCTCCAGGGAATGCCCCCGGATTGGAGCGACCTCAGGAGGAATTAGTTTCTGGCTAAAGCAAAGCTTTGCTTGTCTACGCACGTTAAGTGAATCGGGATATGAATTCTTAGGAAGGGATCTCGGGAAATAAAGAGATCAAGAACATCCCCAAGCTTTCGCCATCCCTCGGCAATCGTCTTTTGTTTTCATCTTTTCCTTCATAAGAGAACAACAATTATTTGAGTTTTATTCTGTCCCTCCCTTCGGTCGGTGTTTCACTCGAACATGCCAGAAGTTCACAGAGAAATCTAATATAGATAGCAGTTAACCATCCTGAAGAGGTGAATGCAATTGCCCGCATCTTTTTTCTTGCATATTTTTTAGTTTTCCACTATAGTTGTTTGAATAAAAGTTTCCTGTTTTTTCATTTTGGTGAAAGGAGTGCATAATGCTGATAGAGGTTAAACAGGCGAAAGCGGAGGAAGCAAAAGATGAAGCTGTTGTTCTGAATTGCTTCGAGAAAGCTAAAAGGTTCGATCGACCGCTCAAAGCCATTGATGAAAAGCTTTCTGGGGCTGTAAGCCACCTTTTTGAAACCGGTGATTTCTCAGCAAAGTTAGGACAGACCGCAATTCTATATCCTCAGGATAGATTGGGTATGCACAGGATTCTTATCGTAGGACTGGGAAAGAGAGGGGAGCTGACCCTTGAAAGGATTCGTCGAGCCTATGGATTTGTGGGGAGAGAGGCGAGGAGGTTAAAATTGAAAAGCATCTGTATGCAGGCATTTGAGTTCAACGTAGGTGGCATCAAGCTTCCAGAGTTCTCGCAAGCAATGGTGGAGGGAGTGTTGCTTTCCAATTACAGGCTGGATCGTTATAAAACGGACAATGAGGACGAAAGAGGTGGTTTGCAGAAGCTGACAATTGTAAAGGAAAAGCGGAAGGGAATTGGAGAGATCAAAAGGGGAGTGGAGAATGCGGAAATCTTTTCTTGGGCCACTAATTTCGTGCGCGAGCTGGCTAATCAGCCGGGCAATTATCTTACCCCAACCCGCCTGGCGGGTGAAGCAGAAAAGCTTTCCCGCGAAAACAACTTCACCTGTAAAATTCTTTCCTCAGCGGAGATAAAAAAATTGAAGATGAACTCCTTCTTGGCGGTGGCGTCCGGCACCAAAGAGCCACCCAAGCTTATAGTCTTGGAATATATACCCTCCCGAAAGGAGGTAAATACTTTAGCGTTGGTGGGAAAGGGTATCACCTTTGATGCTGGAGGTTTGTCCCTGAAAAGTACCGAAGGGATGCAGGAGATGAAATCGGATATGACCGGCGGAGCAGTGGTTGTTGCCGCCATAGCTGCCTCAGCAAAGATGAAGTTGCCTCTTCATCTCATAGGAATAGTTCCCGCCACAGAGAACCTGCCTTCTGGATCAGCACTGAAGGTGGGTGACATCATCAGCTCCCATTCAGGCAAGACTATCGAAGTTTTAAATACAGATGCTGAAGGACGTCTGATTTTAGCAGATGGATTGTCCTACGCTAAGACTTTCAAGCCCGACGCCATCTTAGACATAGCCACCTTGACCTCCTCCATCAAAATAGCCTTAGGAACCCTCTGTGCTGGGATTTTTGGAAATCACCGGGGATTGAAAAAAAGGATGTTCCAAGCGGGTGAAACTACGGGAGAAAGAGTTTGGGAGATGCCCGTGTGGAGGGAATATCAGGAATTTTTGAAAAGCGATTTGGCAGATATCAAGAACGTGGGGGGTAAGTTCGGAGGGGCAATTCTGGCTGCGGCTTTTTTGCAAAACTTTGTGGGAGAGATTCCCTGGATTCATGTGGACATAGCTGGAGTGGATATAAAAGAAAAAGAGGAGTCCTATCATTCGAAAGGTGCCACAGGATTTGGAGCCAGGCTTTTTTTACAATTTTTGAAGGATTGGAGGAAAATTTAATCAGGATGAGTTTCCAATAACTATAAAAGAATTTTTCCCTTTAGCCTAAATTCAATAGGAGTGATGATCTCCGTTGGTTCATAAGGGCGGGAATCTATCTCCTCCCAAACATAAATTTTTACAATAGCCTAAAACCTTTAACCTTTTAAACTGATTGGAGAAAAAGATGAAAAAGCTTTTGATCTTTGTGGCAGTTGGGGCAAGTTTGGTTTCGGGTCTGGTCTTATCTGGATTGCCTGTTAAGGCGGGCATCCCTCAGACGATCAATTATCAAGGCATGTTGACTGACAGCCTTGATTCGCCCATAACCGATACGCTTAACATGACTTTTAAAATCTATGATGACTCCACCTCCGGAACAAAGATCTGGGAGGAATCTCAGTCTAACGTTGAGGTGATTGATGGATTGTTCAATGTAATTTTAGGAAGCATAAACCCACTGGACAGTTTGAGTTTCGACCAAACTTACTGGCTGGAGGTTGAGGTGGGAACACAGACCATGCCACGTATAAGCTTTGCCAGCGTGGCTTATGCTTTTCGAGCCCAGATGGCAGATACAGCCCAGCATCTTGCAACCACCAGATATGCTCACGTATTCACAGTAGCTCAAAGCGGTGGAGATTTTCCTACCATCGGTCAGGCGCTGGATTCCTGTGTGAATCCCGCATATAATAATACATATCTGATTCGGGTGATGCCAGGATTTTATCCGGAGATGGTTACGTGCAGTTCCTTTGTGAGGCTCCAGGGAGCGGGAAAGCATGTCTGCCGCATTTTGGGCCGGGTAACCGGAGCAGATAGCTGTACCATAGATGGCTTTTATATCGCCGAAGGGATTCTATGTTCTGGCACCTCCCCCACCATCACTCATAACATAATCGTTAATCCAGCGGGAGATGGAATATCAATTACCAGCGGAGGAACACCCTGGATAAAGGAAAATGAGATCGTGGACTGTAGTGGATGGGGCCTCCATTGCAATGGATGGGGAACCGATGCTTGGATCATCGCTAATAAAATTGAAAGGAATACAAGCGGAGGAATCCGGTGCACTGACTCATCGCCAACCATCAGCAACAATCAGATTCTGGAAAATCAAAGCTATGGCATCTACATTTCTGGTGGCTTGGGGACTCCAGCAGAACCGACCATCGATGATAATGTCATCGGACACACCGATCCTGATGGTGTGGGAGTAGGTATCTATATGACCGCTTATGCCGAACCGCGGATTATTGCCAACGATATCTGGATAAACCACATTGGTATTGATATTTACCCCAGCACTCAACCTTCTATCCTTGGAAATAACATCAATTACAATCATGGATATGGAATAAGATGCTTTTCCAGTGGTTCCACCAAACCAGTGGTGATTAATGGAAATCACATTCATAGTAACACCCTGGCAGGTCTGGATATCCACAATGCGTCTCCCATAGTCACCCATAACAACATCATCAACAATTATGTGCCGGGATTAAATCCGGATATTCAGTATGTGGGTCCGCCTTTTCCCATGATAAGTTTGAATGTGGTTGATAGTATAGCTGTTTCGGGAAGTGGAGCTACCGGTTGGTACAACGTGAACAGTGCGGGAGCCCAGATAAATCCATAGTTTTATAGATGCAGGAAATTAATCATTTATCAGAGCTTCATAATATCCCTTCACCAGTGGGAAGAAAAAATAAGGAGCATTGAAGCATAATAAATTGAATCATACGGGAGAGTTCGAAAGAATTAAAATAGAGCTTGGATCCAAATTAGGAAATAAAAGGTTGCAAAATATGATGAAAGGGATTTTGCTACTTTGAAAACGGACAATTTTTATTGACATGCTTGAGAGTAGACATTATAATCGATAATTAGGCAGAATCGGTCTTCTTTTCAGGAGAATAGTTCTATGGTTGTTACCAAAGCGAGTGGTTACGGAGTTTTTGGAGTGATATATCTGGCTAAAC
>JAOZNS010000273.1:0-209 GCA_029933635.1 Candidatus Zixiibacteriota bacterium
GAGAAAATTTGTGTGATCTATGAGGGATGTTCTCCGGCATTCCAACCTCTGGCTGAAAGCAGAAAGAGGAAGATAAGGGAAAAATACAATATCCAAGGGGATTTCATTCTCTATGTGGGGACACTTGAACCCCGCAAAAACTTAAAAGGTCTTATTCAGGCGTATGATCGGAGCAGAGCTAAAGAGGATTTCCTTTTAGTTTTGGCAGG
>JAOZNS010000273.1:219-3119 GCA_029933635.1 Candidatus Zixiibacteriota bacterium
TGGATATGTGCCGGATTCTGATCTTCCGGCACTATATAACAGTGCCTCGGTCTTTGTTTATCCTTCATTTTACGAGGGCTTTGGACTTCCACCGCTGGAGGCGATGGCTTGCGGTCTTCCGGTGATAGTCTCGAACACCACTTCACTGCCGGAGGTAGTAGGCCCTGCTGGTATCTACGTGGATCCTTTTGATATTGAACAGATCTCCTTCTCAATTGATACGGTGCTGTCTGACATCAACCTTGGTCAGTCTCTCCGGGAACGAGGGTTAAAAAGGGCAAAACTTTTCTCTTGGGAAAAGACCGCCAAAAATACTTTGGAACTTTACAAAAAGTTTGTCCCGTAATAGAAACAAAAAGATCGGAGTGAATCTAAGCCCGGCAAAGGAGATAAAAGGGGGTTGAAAAACAAAGCATGGTTGATACGTCTAATCATTGGTTTTCAAAATATTATTAGATTCGCCTAGCCAAGCCTTTATGGCTTGGCATGAGCCAAGACGTTCATACCGGGGCTTGCAAGCCGTGAAGGCTTGCCTATGCGCTTTACAAACATCTTGCCTCACAATAAGAACAAAAAGGTTGGAGTGAATCTGGCTTTGAGATGGCCGATCTCTTTGTCCCCATCTGGAATATATCATCTCGAATTAAGTAGTGAGGGAGATGGCCACTGTTCGGCAAGAGAGACAAAAGAGGGACCAAAAGCAAAGAGATATTGACAAATAGCGTTTATTATGTATTATTGAAAATCGTATACAGAAAATAATCTTTTTTTAAGGAGGTTTCAAGTGAAAGATTTTAGTATCGATCAGATCAGAAACATAGGAGTGGTTGGTCATGGGGGTGTAGGTAAGACCTCCCTGGTGGAGGCTATGCTTTACGATGTCAAAGTTACCAATAGGTTAGGTCGGGTGGATGAGGGAACCAGCTTGTCAGATTACACCGAGGATGAGATCGAAAGGAAAATATCAATTGGTGCTTCTTTGCTTCATCTGGAGTGGAAGAACCACAAGATAAATATCGTGGATATGCCCGGCTATCAGGACTTCATTGGGGAGGTGGTGGGAGGTTTAAGAGTCACAGAAACTGCTTTAATTTTGCTTTCCGCCCAATCTGGGGTAGAGGTGGGAACCGAGCAAGTATGGAACATTGCGGAAAGGTATAAGCTGGCTCGTATATTCTTCGTCAACCGAATGGATAAAGAACATGCCAATTTTGAGAAGGTGATAAAACAAGCCCAGGAGAGTTTTGGTCACCAGGTGGTTTCCCTTCAGAGGAAAAGATCCCTCCGGAGCTGGAGGCAAAAGCCAAAGAGTATCAGGAGAAGCTGACCGAGGCGGTGGCTGAGACGGATGATGCCCTTTTGGAGAAGTTCTTTGATAAGGGAGAGCTTTCCGATGATGAGATGAGGACCGGATTACGGAAAGGCATGGCCCAAAGGTCCATTTATCCGCTGGTTTGCGGATCGGCGTTGGGAAACATTGGGGTAACTACTCTTTTAGACGTAGTGGCGACATATCTTCCCTCGCCTTCAGATTTCGTCCAGGTGGAGGGAAAGGTGCCGGGAACGGAAAAAGAGAAAGAGATAAAGATAGGTCCAGACGAATCCTTATGCGCCTTTGCCTTCAAGACTGTATCCGAGCCACATGTGGGGGAGTTAACATTCTTGAAGGTGTATTCAGGAAAACTACAATCTGGTGCTGATGTGTATAACTCCACTCAAGATGCTTCCGAAAGAATCGGACAGATTTACGCCTTAAACGGCAGGGAGAGAAGGGAGATTGGGATAGTGAATGCAGGCGACATTGCCGCCTTGGTCAAACTAAAGAACACCAAAACAGGCGATACTTTCTGTGACAAGAGGGATCCGGTCTTGTTGCCTCCGACTGATTTCCCCAAGCCGGTGATCAACATGGGAATCAGACCCAAAAACAGGGGAGATGAGGAGAAGATCGCCAACGGATTTGCCAAATTACACGAGGAGGATCCCACCTTCATCATGGAGGTAGATCCAGATATCAAGCAAACTATCATTTACGGACAGGGGGAGTTGCATCTGGAGGTGATGGTGGATCGGTTGAAAAGAAGGTTCGGCGTGGAAGCCGAACTGGAGAGGCCCCGTATACCTTATAGAGAAACTATCACCGCCAAGGCAGAGGCGCAAGGAAAGTATAAAAGGCAATCTGGGGGGAGAGGACAATATGGTGACGTTTGGCTTCGGCTGGAGCCTTTACCTCGAGGAGAAGGGTTTGAGTTTGTAAATGAGATCGTGGGAGGAGTGGTTCCCTCCAAGTATATCCCTTCGGTCGAAAAGGGTGTAGTGGAAGCTATGAACAACGGATTTTTAGCTGGCTATAAGGTGGTGGATTCGAAGGTGACCCTGTATGACGGCTCGTTCCATGAGGTGGACTCATCCGACTTAGCCTTCAAGATCGCCGGCTCCATGGGGTTCAAAAACGCCGCCGCAAAGGCAAAGCCGGTTATGCTGGAGCCGATCTATAACGTGGAGGTGATCGTGCCGGAGGATTTCATGGGTGACGTTATGGGTGATCTCTCCAGTCGGCGGGGCAAAATCTTAGGAATGGAACAGGAAGGAACCTTTCAGAAGATCAAAGCACAGGTTCCTTTAGCTGAGCTATACAAATACTCCACCTCTCTGCGATCCCTAACCCAGGGAAGAGGGCTTCACAAACGGGAATTCTCTCACTATGAGGAGATGCCCAGAGACCTAGCAGAAAAACTGATCAAGGAAGCTCAGCAGGCAAAGGAGGCGGAGAAATAATAGGGTCAAGAGCATTGGACGGCGGACTGTCGACCGTGGACGTTTTCAACGCCGATGTAGCTCAACGGTAGAGCAACTGATTTGTAATCAGTAGGTTGGAGGTTCGATTCCTCTCATCGGCT
>JAOZNS010000068.1 GCA_029933635.1 Candidatus Zixiibacteriota bacterium
TTCATGTTCAATGCGGTCAACATCAATTTTGTGGCTTTCTCAAAATTCATCACCCCCTCCACCTTTGCGGGACAGATATTTGCCATCTTTGTCATAACCATTGCGGCGGCTGAAGCCACAGTGGGTTTAGCTATCGTGCTTTTGATATACAGAAATTTCAAAGGTATCAATGTGGACAATATAAACATAATGAAATGGTAAAAAACCGTTGGTGCGGGTACCCGGCCCCGCACTCATTCTGGTTCAGGGTAAGGGCCTCCTGAACCAAATATACATAGATGATATAAGCATAATGAAATGGAAATGTTAAACTTAGATTCGAGAATTGAGATTCTAAAATCGGGTGAAAAACTCAATTTTGAGTCTCAAGATTCAGGACTCAAAACTCGTGACTCGTTGCTGAATTATGTTAGCTAACGCTTGGATAATCCCTTTACTTCCTTTACTTGCTTTTGTAGCCATTGTATTCTTCACCAATCGAAACCCGAAATTAAGCTCGCTGGTTTCCATTGGTGCGGTCTGCCTCTCTTTCATTCTCTCCCTGTTTGTCATCGGCAGCGTTTTGAAGCATCCGGTGACTTCGGAATTTGAGTTCACCTGGATTGACCTTCCCGGATTCAAGATTCAGGTGGGGATGTTGATCGATCCTCTTACTGCGGTGATGCTTTTTGTGGTCTGCACGGTCTCCATGCTGGTGCATATCTACTCGGTAGGATACATGGCTGGTGACCCAAGATTCTCGCGTTTCTTTTCGTTTCTTTCGCTTTTCACCTTCTCCATGTTAGGATTGGTTCTGGCCAATAACTTCTTGGAGATATTTGTCTTTTGGGAACTGGTGGGCTTGACCTCCTATCTTCTCATCGGCTTCTGGTTTGAGAAAAAGACCGCCTCCGATGCGGGGAAAAAGGCGTTTATCACCACCCGCACCGGGGATTTAGGTTTCATCATTGGCATCCTGATTTTGACCACAGCCGCCGGAACTTTCAACTTCAGGGAGATATTTCATTCCGTAGAGGCTGGACATATTCCATTTGGACTTTTAACTTTGGGAGCGATCTTCCTTTTTGCCGGGGCAGTGGGCAAATCGGCCCAGTTTCCGCTCCATGTTTGGCTTCCAGACGCCATGGAGGGCCCTACCCCGGTCTCGGCTTTAATTCATGCGGCCACCATGGTGGCCGCAGGGGTGTATCTGGTTGCTCGAACCATGACCATCTATCTGGCGGCAGAGGGTGCCGGGGTGGTGGTTGCTGTCATCGGATGCTTCACCGCCTTTCTGGCTGCCTCCATTGGACTGGTTCAAAATGACATCAAAAGGGTCTTAGCCTATTCCACCATAAGTCAACTGGGATATATGATCATGGTGCTGGGATTGGGTGGGTATACTGCTGGATCGTTTCATCTATATACTCACGCATTTTTTAAGGCTCTTTTGTTTTTAGGAGCGGGAAGCGTGATTCATGCCGTGCACACCAACGACATCTGGGAGATGGGTGGACTTTATCCCAAGATGAAGATAACCGCCATCACCTTCATCATCGCCTCCCTCTCCATCTCGGGGATATTTCCCCTCTCCGGATTCTGGAGCAAGGATGAAATATTGGCGGTGGCAAGTCATTACCATAATCCTATATTTTTGATCGTGGGAACCTTGGTGGCTGGAATGACCTCCTTTTACATGTTTCGGCTCTGCTTTGTCACATTCTTTGGCCAGCCAAGGGATCGGCATAAGTTTGAGCATGCACATGAGTCGCCCCGGGTGATGACCATTCCCTTGATGATATTAGCTTTCCTGTCCATCTTTGCCGGCTGGGTGGGCCTACCCTGGCTCAAACATGGCTATTCCTCCTTTGTGTATCACCACGAGCCTCATCATGTTGAACCCAATTACCTTTTGATGATCATTTCCACTGTGGTAGCTTTATTGGGGATTTATTTAGCCTATGCCATGTATTATAAAGGCTCGATCTCTCCAGAGAGACTCAAGCAAAAATTTGCCTTTCCTTATAAGATTCTTTATAACAAATACTACTTTGACGAGCTATATCAGGCTATAATCATAAACCCGGTGATGAAATTTTCCAAGCTTCTGTTTGAGAGGTTGGATGTGGGGGTGGTAGATTGGCTGGTGAATGGAGCAGGCAACCTCACCGTGTTTCTATCAGACGTGAAGGAATGGTTCGACAGTCGCATCGTGGACGGTGCTGTAAACGGGGTGGCACACCTCACCAGAGGCGTGGGTTCTGGGTTAAGAAGAACCCAGACCGGTCAACTGCAAAATTATGCTTTTATCATCTTCTTCGGTCTGGTCTTGATCATTCTTTTTAAACTGAGTTAGCCTCAGAATACAAGCCTTCGGATTGCAGGCTTTAAAATGGAGAATGAAAATTGAAGAAATAACAAAAACATCCCGTATCTTTGAGACTTTCAGGTTGACACAATCAAGTCAATAAAGGAGGAACAAAGGTCCCATGAACTTTCCAATCTTGAGTTTGATGATTTTCTTCCCGCTTTTGGGGATGATCCTGATACTTCTGCTCAGAAGAGATCAAAAAGGCGCTGTTCGCTTTTTGGCCGCGGTTTTCTCCTTCATCCCCTTGGTTTTGTCTTTCATCCTTCTTTCCCGATATGATGGCTCCACATCCGGACTCCAGTTCGTGGAGAAATACGAGTGGATACCCTCCTTGGGTATTACCTACTTTCTGGGTGCTGATGGACTTTCGGTCCCCATGTTGTTTTTGACCGCACTTTTATCCTTTGTATCCGTCATCTATTCCTTTGGAGATATCAAGGAGCGGGTCAAGCAATATTTCGCCTTCCTCCTTCTTCTGGAGGTAGGGATGATGGGGGTCTTCGCCGCCTTGGACTTCTTTTTGTTTTACATATTCTGGGAGATCGTTTTGGTCCCCATGTATTTCTTGATCGGAATCTGGGGACATGGAAGGAAAGAGTACTCCGCCATTAAGTTCTTCCTGTATACTTTATTCGGCTCCCTTTTCATGCTGGTGGGGATTTTGGCGCTCTATTTCACCGTGGAGCCACATACCCTGAACATGATGGTTCTGATCGAAAAGGCACCAGAGCTGGCCAGGGGGTTTCAGCTCTGGGTATTTTTAGCATTTTACATAGCATTTGCAGTTAAGGTCCCCGTCTTTCCATTTCATACGTGGTTGCCTGATGCCCACGTGGATGCCCCCACCGCAGTTTCGGTTATCCTGGCAGGGATTCTTCTTAAGATGGGAACCTATGGATTCTTGAGGATCAGTTATCCCATGTTTCCAGACGGAGCCATCTATTTCGCCCTCCCCATCGGAATCTTAGCACTGATAAATATCGTGTATGGAGCATTGGTCTGCATGGCTCAGAAGGATCTTAAAAAGATGATCGCCTACTCCTCGGTGAGCCATATGGGCTATTGTATGTTGGGGATCGCCGCCATAACCGTCACCGGGATTTCCGGATGCGTTTTCCAGATGGTCTCCCATGGACTTATCACCGGAGCGCTCTTCCTTTTGGTGGGAGTTTTGTATGAGCGTGCACATACCAGAGAGATACAAGCCTTTGGGGGACTTTGGATAAAACTTCCGATCTACTCCGGGATCATGATGCTTTTCTGTCTGGGATCCTTGGGGCTTCCGGGACTCTCAGGCTTTGTGAGCGAATTCATGGTCTTCGTGGGCTCCTATCCTTCGTTCAAGGTGATCGTTCCTTTAGCCGTCGTCGGAGTGGTGATAACCGCCGCTTACTTTCTGCGAATGATCCAGGCGATGTTTCTGGGCAACTTCGATGCTGCCAAATGGGGGGGGCTGACCGAAATATCTGGAAGGGAGATATTTACCGTCACCCCGCTGGCTATCCTGATGATCGGAATCGGAATATATCCATCTCCTTTAGCCAATATGATCAAGGCTACCATAGAAAACATCGTTCAACTGGTAACCGGGTAGTCCATGGAGACTGCAGAACTTGAAAGGAAGTGCAAAAACTGATCTTTACTCTTCAATTTTACGTTTTCTAAGATGAACTATCAACTGTTACTGCCTCAGATATTCCTCTTTTTATGGGCGATCCTTTTGTTTATTCTTGACTTCGCTCGGAGGGAGAAAAAACACCATCTGGCTTATGTGGCTCTTTCGGGCATTGTGATAACCACCGTTTTGGTTTTGACCTCGCAGAAGGGAGAGCTTTTCGGGGGAATGTTCCAAGCCGATTCCCTCTCCTCATTCTTCGGTCTGATATTTCTGCTTGCTGGCTTTTTGACCATCGCCTCCTCGGTGGAGCTGACCCAAAAGCTTCCCTCCCATAAGGGAGAGTATTTTGGTTTGATATTGCTCTCCATGGTGGGGATGATGTTTCTCGCTTCAGCCGGAGAGCTTTTGACCTTGTACGTTTCATTGGAGCTTACCACCATTCCCCTTTTTGTTCTGGCGGCCTATCATAAGGACAGGCTCAAATCTACGGAGGCTGGGCTGAAATATATGATCCTGGGGGGAGTCTCCTCCGCCTTGTTGCTTTATGGCATAAGCTTGATCTATGGACTCACAGGAACCACCTTCTTAAATGAGATAAAAGCCAACTTAATCGTGAGATTTCTCTCCACCGGTGGGATCGGACCTGCGCTGGTTTTAGGCTTGATCTTCCTGATAGCTGGTTTTGGATTCAAATTAGCTTTGGTTCCCTTTCACGTGTGGGTGCCGGACGTCTACGAGGGGGCTCCCACCCCGATAACTGCATTTTTATCGGTAGCTTCAAAGGCGGCTGGGATCGTCGCATTTTTGAGGGTTTTCTTTCGTTCGTTTCTGATATTCCAGGTGGACTGGGTTTTCCTTTTGGCAGTTTTGGCTTGTCTGGCTATGGTCATCGGAAATATCATCGCCCTGCTCCAGACCAACATCAAAAGGATGTTGGCTTACTCCAGCATCGCCCAGATAGGATACATCCTGTTGGGGGTGGTTGCCGCCAGCTCCAGAGGAGCGGCTTCGGTTGCCTTTTATACCTTCGTTTATCTGTTCGCCAACATGGGAGCCTTCATCGTCGCCATCGCTTTCAGCAACACCACAGGAAGCGATCAGATAAAAGATTATGCTGGCCTTTCCAGAAAATCACCTGCCCTGGCGGCTATGATGGCGATTTTCATGCTCTCCTTAGTGGGGATTCCTCCCTTAGCCGGCTTTACGGGAAAGTACTATCTTTTCTCCGCTGCCATCGAGAGGGGGTATATCTGGCTGGTGGTGATTGCCATCCTGACCAGCGTGATCTCCCTGTATTATTACTTGGGCGTGGTCCGGCAAATGTATTTTCAGTCTTCCGATGAACAAAGGCCTATCGTTTCAGTCCCAGCCCTAAAGACTGCTCTGGTCATCTGTGTTATAGGGGTGCTTCTTTTTGGAATCTACCCCAATATCTTCCTCAACTTGGCCAACCAAGCAGCATCAGTATTTTATTATTGACCCAGGGTGCAGAGATCCTGTTTCGCGCTGTCTCGAGACCCTGTAAATTTCGAAGCTCTCATCGGACAAATGAAGAGAGGGTATCAGGATAACAGTTTCCCCACATAACGAAAAAGGTTTTTTCGTGTTTGATAGAGGGTTGTGTTTTACTATGCTCACCTTGATCATTTCCGGAAGTGATACAGATTGTGTTTGCGTAGAAGGGGTGCAGCTTTAACTTCACTTCATTTGACTCAACTGACCAAATCAAAAGGGCGAATCCGAAGATTGGCCCCTACCCGAAATCATCTGGCGCAGGCTTTTGAAAACCCCCACTTATAAAGGCATGCCGATCCCGGCCGCCTGAAGGGTCTCTTTGGAGAGACTGCTTCTTTTGCAACATTCAGCTATTTTTCCATCTACCACCACCGTAGGGACTGCGGTGATATTATACAGCTTCATCTTGTCCAGACACTCCCTGTTCTCACATCCTTCCCTTACATCGTAAACCATCACCTCACAACTGGAACAAGCAAGTTCCTTCACTAATGCTACAGTCCTTTCACATAATGGACAGCCAGCGGTAAAGATCTCCACTCTCCTTTTGTCTGCCACGCCTTTCACCTCCTTTCTTCATCTGGCAAATTTATATAGCACGTCCATAAGTTCTTGGTAAATTCTTTTGGCCCTCTCCTTATCCTTAGATCTGAGAGCAGAGGTGACACAATTTTCCAGATAGTTCTGCATAACAACTTTTCCCACCCCACGTAATGCCTCATGGACAGATGATATCTGGGTGAGTATCTCTATACAGTATCGGTCCTGCTCAATCATACGAAACAAACCGGCTATCTGCCCTTCGATCTTTTTTAATCTTTTTAAGGCTTGAGCCTTATTTTCCTTGGTCATTTGAAACCTCCTTTATAGCCTTACCCCCTACCCCTATAGTATACGCCTTTAAAAAATTATTTGTTAAAGAAAATTTTCAAAATTTTAAGACCGGGAAACTCTTGGAGGAGAACTTCTCACCAAACCATTTTTCAACATAATTAAAGTTGAGCGTTTCGGAAGGTCCGGTAAAATTAAAATTGTAATCGGAAAGAAATTTGTTATATTCTAAAAACTCTGTTGTTCTTTTTCCGTTAAAAGAGAGCTACTAAAAGATGAACAAGAACTTATCTACAGGCTCAAAAGGTAAGGCTTTGGTCACCGGGGCAAATGGTTTCGTGGGCAGTCATCTGGTGGAGGCTCTTTTGAGCAAAGGTTATCAGGTGAGGTGCTTGGTCAGAAAAACCAGTAACTTAAGATGGCTTGCTGGTCTGAAAGTGGAATATGCTTACGCCGATATAGCCGAAAGGGACTCCCTCAAGGATGTAATCAGGGAGCTCGATTTTATCTTCCATGTTGCAGGCTTAACCAAGGCGAAGACCAAGGAAGAGTATTTTGAAGTCAACGCCTTAGGGACGAAGAATCTGATAGAGGCGTGTTTGAATGAAAATCCCAATATTCGAAGATTTGTTTATATAAGTAGCCAAGCGGCTGTGGGTCCTGGTAACGATAAAAAGCCTTTGGAGGAGAGAACAGCTTGTCGACCCATCACCTATTATGGTGAAAGCAAACTGGAAGGAGAAAGAATTGTCCTGAAGCATAGCTCCAGCTTGCCGGTAACCGTCATCCGCCCACCAGCGGTATATGGTCCTCGGGACCCGGACATGTTGGGCTTTTTCAAGATTGCCAATAAAGGATTTCGGATCTCGTTCGGATGGGGGGAGAGTTTCTTAAGCTTAGTATACGTTAAAGATTTAGTTGAGGGAGTCATCCGGGCTGCGGAAAATCCTAAAAGCGCAGGTCAAATTTACTTCATTGCGGACGATAGGTGCTACTCCTGGAGCGAAGCTTTCAAAATTATCGCCCGGGCTTTGAACAAAAAAACTATCCCTTTGAGAATCCCTAAAAGTCTGGTCTTCCTTATGGCTTTCATTTCAGAAAATTTGGGCAAGCTTTCGGGGAAAACTTTAGCCTTCAACTTACAGAAAGCAAAGGAGATAACTCAAAGATACTGGCTTTTGGATGTCTCCAAAGCCAAATCCGAGCTGGGATTTTCGCCTGAGTATGGGCTCAAAAGAGGCGCCGAGGAGACGGTAAGGTGGTATAAGGAGGAAGGTTGGCTCTAAGGAATTTATGATTATTCCATTTAACAAATGACCGACGCCAAATCAATTGAACAACCGGGCATTAAGGGGTTGAATTTTTATGAGGGCAAAAAAAACGATTTTTTTCTTGACTTCTGATGATGGCTGATATATAGTTACTTTGAAGCTTGATCTCTGAGAACTATAGAGTTGATCTGGTTCCCAGAAATGGGTAAAAGGGAAGACGGTGAGAATCCGTCACAGCCCCGCTACTGTAAGTGGCTACGAAAGCTTAAAAAAGTCACTGTCCCATAAAAAACGGGATGGGAAGGCAAAAAGCGAGTAGGTCGAAGCCACGAAGTCAGGAGACCTGCCAGATTCTTAAGTTTCTTATTTCCTTGCGCGGGTAAGGAAAAAGATTTTGAGGCATTTTAACCGGTCCCGCCAAGGCGGGATCGGTTTTTTTTCTTTCCGCCTCATGCACAGATGTTTTTCCTGCCCGGCAACCAAAGGACAAGGAGGTGGAAAGAAAATGAAAAAGACTTTCCTCATTTCTCTATCCAAAGAGATTGATCCTCTATTTCCATTAAAAGCAATCGGGAGATCATTTAAGAAGGGCACTTGGCTGCTCCAATCAAGATCAGTAGAATCGCTTGCGATTTTTTTGGTTGGCTTAACTATCTGGTTATATCCTGCCTTTTCCCTGGCCCAATCTAACATAAAAGTTGAAGGATATGTGGTTGACCAGGACGACGCTCACCCCATTCCTCAAGCTACGGTCAAAATAAACAACACCAATTATCAATCCAGAACCAACAGCCTTGGTTATTTTTTCTTTGAGAAAATACCGGTGGGGGAGTATTCGCTGAGCATTTCCTCTCCGAGCTATGAGAGAAAGGTGATCTCTTCGGTCAAGGTGAGTGAGGAGCTCACCGTGGAGATTTTTGTTCAGCTTAAAAGAAAGATATATTTTCTTCCTGGATTAGAGGTTACCGCTGAAAAGAAATCCATCCAAACGAAAAGCATCCAAACCATTGAGAAGACCCAGATAGAGAGGATGGGGGCGAAGACGGTCTCGGAGGTGATCGATAACTTATGTGGCATCTTTATCCAGAAAAGCGGAACGGTTGCTGGAGCTCATAGGGTAAGCATCAGGGGAAGTGCACCCAAGCATGTCTTGATCCTTGTGGATGGTCAAAGGATCAATCCATCCGGGAGTGGAATAGCTGATTTGAACACCATCTCCTTGGAGATGGTGGAAAAAATCGAGATTCTCAAAGGGGGTCAATCTGCAATCTATGGTCCAGATGCTTTAGCCGGGGTGATCAACCTCATCACCTTTCCTCAAAGAGGAAAAGAGCCATCCCGCCTCAGCCTGAGAAATTTCTGGGGCAAATGGGATACCGATATTTTCAACTCATGTTTTTCCGACAACCTCTTTGAAAAATTATTTATAAAATTGGCCTACTCCCATCAGTATGCAAAAAACGATTTCAAAATATGGGTTTATGGACCCAGGGAGAGAGAGCTTTATAATCAGCAAGGGAAAAATGGGGATAGCACCACCACAAGGAAAAATGCCCACAAGAAGGCTTTCAATTGGTTTTTGGCTTTAAGCTATCCTTTGGGCTCAGCGACTGAATTGAACCTGTCCGGACACATCTATCAGGCGATGAATGGAATTCCCGGAAGTTATGGCTGGATGGTTGCCTACCAGAGAGCCTGGGCAAAGGATCAACGGAAACTTTTAAACTTGAAATTGGCTCATCGCTTCTCGCCGACAATTTTTTGGGAGAATCATCTGGGATGGTCACGTTTCGAGCAACGTTTTAAAAACGATACCATATTCGTTTTTGACACAAGATATGTAGACGACCTATATGAATTCTCCTCTTTAATCCATATAAGGACCTTCCCGACCAATCAGCTAAAGATAGGAACACAGTTTGACTCGGATGTTTTGAACCACACCGATCTTCTTCATCCAGAAAAGAGTATGGGGCAGATAAGAAGAGAAACCTACAGCGCCTTCCTTTCGGACGAACAAAGACTTATTTTACCCCACCTTCTTTTCTTTGACAAACTGAATCTAAATCTTGCTCTAAGATGGGATAACTTCAGCGCCTTGAAGGACTTCATTTCTCCACAGGTTGGTTTGGCCCTTCTGCGGGGAGAAAGATACCGAATCGCCTTAAGAGCCAATTATGGTAAATCTTATCGCCAGCCCTCTAATAATGCCCTGTTCTGGAAAGAGGACGTTTTTGCTGAAGGGAACCCAAATTTGCTTCCCGAAAAATCTGAGCATTCAGAGGTGGGGGGAGAGGTTCATCTTCCCTGGATGGGAAAACTCCTTGGTGGAATAACCTATTTTCATAGTGTGGTGAAAGATTTAATAGAATGGCATAGACGCTTTGATGGCAGATATCACCCGGTCAACATCTCTCGGGCCAAGATATATGGACATGAGGATTTTGTGAGCTGGAAGGGTCTAAAGGATCTTCTGGAGGTGGATTACAATAACACGGTCTGTTATGCCAAGAACAAAAGCGGAGACAGGCTGTATGACGGAAAGTTTATCCCCTTCAGACCGCGATACAGGACCAACCTGAGCATCAAGGTTAACCACAAGGGGTTTGAGCTTTCATATAAACTACGCTGGGTATCGGAGCGCTTTACCGGCCCAGCTAACACCATCTCTCAACTGGAGGCACCTTATCATCTTCAAGACCTGAGGATCGGTTTTAAAACAAAGATATGGGGCGTCCAAACCCACTTAGGCTGTGAATGGAGAAACCTGACCGATGAGGAATACGAGCTGATCGATCGCCATCCCATGCCCGGCAGGTCGTGGGGACTAAGTCTACACCTGATTCGAGACTTTGACAGATGAGATATGTCCACCCTTGGCCGGCTGAAAACAGAAAAGAATTGATCGTAGGTAATTAAACCTTTTGAGTGGAGGTTAGACCAATGAGAAAGATGTTCGTTTTCGTGGTTTTCTTGTGGTTTACAACGTCATTTTCAGCTCCAGCTTGGGCCGAGAGGATCGCTTATGTGATCAACAACTTAGGAAAGACCCTCTCCAAGATCAACCTTACCACCAATGAGGTTACAAATGATATAGAGGCTTTGGGAGAAGCACCCAATCAGATAGTCATTCACCAGGGATTCGCTTACGTGGTCAACTCGTTGGACCATAATATTCAGATTATAGATCTGGGAACAGAGAACACGGTGGGTTATATCGATATCGGAGAGCCGCGTAATCCATTCAACATGACATTTGTGGACTCAAGGTATGCCTATGTCACTAACCTCATGACCAGCACCATTTCCAAAGTCGATGTGGTGGACAAGTCGGTGGTGGGAGAGTATGGAGTTGGATTGGCTCCTGAGGGTTTGATGGTGGTGGGCAACAAGCTTTACATTTGTTGCACCGGATTTGAGTGGTTTAAGTATAAGAGTGTCACCGGACGGGATTGGGTGGTTGACCCCACCCATCGGTCAAATGATGTTAAAGCTTATCGCTACATTCAGGGAAGGGTTTATGTATTTGACTTGCAAGCCGAAGCAGTTGTGGACAGCATAGCCGTAGGGATCAATCCCCAGTATCTGGACTTAGATCCGGGAGGTGAGTTGAATGTAGTTTGCACCGGTGACTACTGGTCTGTGTTCGGCCAGATCTATCGCATAAACCCAGCCACAAATATGGTGATCGACAGCATGGCCACAGGAGGCAGTCCGGGGATGATCTCCATCGGAGCTGATGGGGTAGGTTTTTTAGCGGGTGGGGGTTGGTACCCGGAGCCTGGAAAAATTTATACCTTCGACAGCCATGCCGACACCATGATAAGAGGATCAGATGATCCCATCACCACCGATTATGGAGTAATATCAGTAACCGCCCTTTATCCATCTCAGGTTCTTAGCTGTAACTTCGATGCAGACGACCTCACCCGATTAAACTCCAATGGAGACCACCTCAATACATATTTGCTGGGCGACGGACCAATATCTGTTGCAATATATGCCTCTCCCCCTCAAACTCCTCTTTTGGATGAGAAGGGCATCATCTTAACGGTGATATTTTTAACCTTTATCGGATGGCTGTTTTTAAAAAGGCGGGGATGAATTTGCTAAGCTATCCAGAAATGCCGAGTTCTTCTCAAATAATGTGGAGAGAAAAGTGTCTTTGTCCGCTGGATCCAATGAAGAAAAACAGACCTTTAAGTTATACTCACAGATGGAAAGGGTCTTAGAAGCCTACACCGGATGATTTCAGGTTGGGAGAATCTTCAGATTCACCCTTTTGATGTGGTCGGGTGACTCAAATGAGGTGAAGCTAAAGCTTCACTCCCAG
>JAOZNS010000069.1 GCA_029933635.1 Candidatus Zixiibacteriota bacterium
AAGGAACATCTTTTGTGACTAAATAAATTTACACACAAATTCAAACATTACCTTAAACTAATTTCTCTTGCAGGCTGGGAGGGTCTGCTTATTGGAGGATTAAGTTTTCTTCTTATTTCTTTGGGGTATCCGAGCATGGGCTAAGGTCAGACGGGCGTCGGAATTAGCTTAAGTATTCTAAAATCAAGGAGATGTTTCTTTTCAGGTCCTTGCGGTGGGAGATGATGTCCAAGAACCCATGCTCCAGGAAAAACTCTGAGCTCTGGAAGCCAGGAGGAAGGTCTTGTTTTATGGTCTGTTGGATCACCCGGGGACCGGCAAATCCTAAAAGAGCCTTGGGCTCGGCGATGATCACATCGCCCAAGGAGGCATAACTGGCCATCACCCCGGCGGTGGTGGGATTGGTCAGGACCGAGATATACGGGATGTTCTGCTCATACAATTTGGCTAAAAGCGCCGAGGTTTTTGCCATCTGCATCAAAGAGAGTATCCCCTCCTGCATTCTGGCTCCCCCGGAGCAGGAGACGATCACCAGAGGAATTTTTCCTTCCAATGATCTTTCGATTGCCCGGGCAACCTTCTCTCCCACAACCGATCCCATGCTTCCCCCAATAAATCCAAAATCCATCACTCCAAAGCTGATCTCCCGTCCATCAATTTTGCCGATTCCGGTTACGATGGCATCCTTAAGGTTCGTCTTTTTCTGGGAGTCTTTAATCCGATCAGAGTATCTTTTTGAATCCTTAAACCCTAAGGGATCGGAAGCCACCAGATCTTTATCGTATTCCTCTAACCTTCCCTCATCTAAAAGCAAATTGATATAATCTTTGCTTTTTATGCGAAAATGGTGGTCACACTTAGGGCAAACCCAAAGATGCTTTTCCAGCTCCTTTCGATAGACGATCTCCCCGCAGGAGTCACACTTGATCCAGATGCCATTCGGGATTTCCTTCTTTCTTTGGGGAATCAACCCCCCCTTGACCTTTCTAAACCATTCCATAGGATCAGAGCTTGCTATTAAGGATTCATTGATTTAAAATATTGTTCAACACTCTCTCAATATTGTCAAACCAATATTCTTTATAACCATGTTGGGAGAGCCCGCTAACATCATCAGTCCACAGAGATACATACACCTTAGTTAAGCCCATATCGTCCAGAATGTCCATCAAAAATATTCTTGCTACCTTTTACCCGAGTTTTTCTAAATCCTCTAAGACCTTCTTTATCATCGGCTTCAATCGAGGGATGTCCTCTTTTACAGCAAGCCATACTTCTTCAAAATCCACGATAAAATAGCCATGAATTATTTTGTCTCTCATGCCCGCCATATCCCGCCAGGGAATATCCGGATATCTGTTTCTTATCTCTTCGGGGATATTTTTAGTCGCTTCTCCTATAACTTCGATGCATCTTATAACCGCATCACCTGTTTTACGGTCCTTGAGAAATTCATCCCGGCTAACTCCCCGGACATGCTCTTCCGCCCTTTCCATATATTCAACTATATCGTTGATATAAAGTTTAGCGCTTCTTTTCATACCGAGACCGCCTCTTTTAAGATAACCTCTCTCAATTCCTTTCTTATATTTTTTTTAGGGACAACATCAGCCTTGATTCCAAGAATGTCGGAGAGATGGTTTTCAAGGGAGACTATATGGAGAAGGCTTACTGGCGTTTCAAATTCTACAAGGATGTCGATGTCACTCCCTTTTTTCTGCTCCTTCCTGACGTATGAACCAAAGATCGCAATCGTTTTCACCTTAAATCGTCTCTCCAGTTCTTCTTTATGTATATTTATGATCTTTATAATTTCTTCTACTGTTTTCATCTTTACCACCATATCAAAGACTTAATCTGTTTATAATCCAGATTTTTAAAGTCCATCTTCTCTCCACCCTCAAATCCAACATAATCAGGGATTATCTTTTTTATCCACTTTTATGTTCTAAGGTAGAAATATCGAAGGAAAATTTAATTCCTCTTTTATCCCCCTTTATTAAAGGGAGATTGAGGGGGATTTCGACCTCAAGATTTTTAAATAGCCTGTCAGTCTTGACATAATAAAGCATGTGAGTTTTCCAGAAAAGCATTACATCTTTCTCATCGGTGTAGACTTTTTCATAGATATTTTTATGAATTGGAGTATACCTGAAATAGATTGATCTGCTTTCGGAGAAATATGATTCAAAGAAGGTGTAAAGTTTATCGAAAAGTTCCTCTTTAAAATCGGGAAACGGCTTTGTGGCTTTTTCAATATCCTCCCTGAGCTTAGGGAACACACCCTTCTCGTAGTATCTCGATTTGATTCGCATCAGATTGATGTGTCCGGATTCGCCCTCAACCTTTGCCCCCACGAATACATCTTTCAACGCTCTATAAAATTTTTCTTCCCTATTCATAATTTTATCCCCGGTGGATGAAAACTTCGTTTCTTAAAGACTTTTCATCATGATTATGGCGTCCTCGGTGGGGAATCGGTAATAGCCTTTTCTTCTTTCCACCTCCACGAAACCGGATTCTGCATAAAGATTTAGGGCGGGCAGATTAGATTCTCTCACGCTTAATACCACGTTTGAGCAACCACTCCTCTTTGCCTCCCAAAATACCCTCTCCATCATCATTTTACCGATGCCCTTTCTCCTGTGTTCAGGTGATACGGCGAAATTTGCGATCTCGATCTGATCGTCTATTTGCCATAGGCAGGTGTATGCAACAACCTTTGATCCCAACTTGGCCACCAGAGGAATAGAAAATACGTTTTTGAGCTCCTCCTCGAAGCTTCTTTTGCTCCAGGGATCAGAAAAGCAAAGCTTCTCCAAACGGGCAACTTCTTCTAAATCCTCCTGTCTCATCCTTTGAAGGGTGATATGCTTAATCTTTGGCCACACTTTTGAATTTGAGCTCAGCCTCCGACATCCTTATATATAGAGGTTCTAACTCTTCGATTCTTTCCTCTTGACCCGCTAAAAGCCTTTTCGAGCCCAAACGTGCCACCGAGGCGCCACCGGGCGCGGACTGTTCTCCCAGGGCAAAGCTGGCTTTTTCTCCTAAAAGCGCCTTCAGTTTTCTTCGATAAAGTCTTGCTCCGGGACCAACGAAAAGATTTTTCCCCTCAATCTTTTTGACCAGGTTCTCAACTTCGGTCACCTGATATGGGCCCATCCTTTTTAACTTGCCTTCGCTGGTATCATAGATGGCGGCATACACCTGATTTTTTTTAGCATCCAGGAGAGGAATCACCGGGTATCGACAGTAAAGGGAAAGCGAAGCTAAGGCATCCAGGCTGGGAACGCTGGCAAGAGGCTTTCCGGAAACCAGACACAACCCCTTCACGGTGGACAATCCGATTCTCAAACCGGTGAAGGAACCGGGTCCGATGGAGATGGCCACTCCATCCAGATCCCTTAACCTCAAACCTATGGTCTTAAAAGCCAGGTCAATGGTGGGCATAAGGATTTCTGAGTAAGTAACCTTCACATCAAACTTCAGATCCACCAACACCTCATCATCTTCAACGATGCCCACCCCGGCAGTCATGGTGGAAGTATCAATACCTAAAACCTTCATTGGCATATTCTGGAATCAATGCAAAGCCATATATTCGCTTTTCCCTTTGGCCATTTCTTTCATACCAGAATAAGAGAAAGAATCAGATCTTTGAAAAGCAGCTTGTTGATTTTATGTCCGATTGTGGACTCGTTTGAATTTTTGGCTCTTCTCCAAAAGAGTTGCTAATTTCTGTCTGTTGGAAGTTGAATCCCTTAAATAAGCTTTGGTTTGACCCAAAGGTGTAAACCATGCTTTTTTTACCTCTCCCCCTTCGTCCCCTCTCCATCCAGATGGATGGAGAGGGGGAGATAGGTCCCTTGACTCAAATGAGGGGTGAGGTCCCCTAAGATTCGCCGTCATCTTAACTCCTTTTCATTTGAATCCTGCGGACACTATCCAAAATTCCAGCAACTAAATTGGAGAAGACCCGAATTTTTTAGCTTATGGGCTAAACTCCTTTACTTTGATTTGTCTTTCGGTTTCGGAGACGATCCTTAAGTTAATTTCCCATCTTTTTTCGGGCAAAAAAGCCCTCACCTTCTCGGCCCATTCGATCAAGGTGATCCCCTTGCCATAGAAATATTCCTCATAGCCTAATTTAATAAATTCCTCCACATTTTCCAAGCGATATAAATCAAAATGGTAAATCCAGATGGGCAAGTTATGTAATTTTCCCGGATATTCATTGATGATGACAAAGCTGGGACTGGTGACCGGTCTTTCGACATCCAGTCCCCTGCAGATACCTTGAATCAGCACCGTCTTACCACTTCCCAGAGGACCCATAAGTGCTATCACCGATCCAGGCTTAAGTCCTTGGGCTAACTTTCTGCCAAATTCTTTTGTCTCCTCGGGGCTGGAGGTCTTCTTTTCTATCATGACTTTCAGCAGGGTATAAAATAAATCTTTTAGAATCAAATAAATTTTTTCGATTCTTCTCCCGATTAGTGGAAAAAATAAGATCCAAATAAAATAAAAAGAGCCCTTTTACCTCTCCCCCAAAATTCCCCTTTCCACTTTGTGAAGAGTGGGAAAAGAGATCATTTGTTCATTTGAATCTCATTTGAGTCAAATGACCGTAGGAACTCAAATGAGGGTGAGGTTCTAAGAAGAACAAATCCAATAAGTTTTTATCCTCTTTCTCTTGCAAAAATCCCTTGAACTAAAATGGAGAAGACCGTTTTTTCTTTCAGGCTATGAAGATAACCCACCCATTCCCTTAAAAAAAGGTGCTATCATCCTAATTCAGATCCATCCTCTCCTGGGTTCTGCAAAAGAGATCCGGAGAAAATGAATCGAAAATCACAAAAGCCTATACCATCTTTGTTGTTTTTATCTTCTGGGAGTCATGGTCACAACCGGAAGAATCATCTCCTCCAAGGAAATGCCACCGTGCTGTAAGCTGTTTTTGTATTCCTTTTCATACTCGGAGTATTTGGTGGGATATACGAAGTAATAATCCTCCTTTGCTATGATGTAAGTGGTAGACATTCCATAGCGAGGTAGCTTATATTTCAACGGATCTTTTATCAGAAGAGCCTCCTTGGGATTACAATTCAGATTATCACCATACTTATATCTTAAGTGGGTGGAGGTGTCCTTTTTGCCGAAGGCTACGGTTCCACGCGTTCCCCACACGCTTCCGTGATCGGAGGTCAAAACCACCACACAATCTTGAGAGGAAAGATACTGCAGGATCCTGAATAGAGAGGAATGCAAAAACCAGGGTCTGGTCAGGGAACGATAAGCCGACTCATCCGGGGCTATCTCTTTTAAGATCTCCGATTGTGATCTGCCATGAGCCAAGATATCCAGAAAATTGAATACGATGGAAAGAAGTGGCGTATTTTTGTAGGAGGAGATCTTCTTAGCCAGAGATTCGCCCTCTTTTGCGTCCAGTATCTTCACATATCGGCTATCGGATTTAAGCCAGAGCCCCATTTTCTTAAGTTGATCATCCAGAAGCTGATGTTCGTACCTGTTTCGGCTGGAATCATCCCGGGTTCCTGCCTTCCACAGTTCCGGATACCTATAAGCCAGCTCGGCGGGGAAAAGTCCGGAGAATATGGCATTGCGGGAGTAGGGGGTGGCGGTGGGTAAGATGGAGTAATAATAATCCCTCTTGATATGGAAATGTTCATCTAAGGTTGGTTCGATGGTCATCCACTGGTCCAATCGCATGCAGTCCATCACTATGAAGATGGTTCGCTTCCCTTGGGAAAGAGGAGGAGCCAGATGTCTTTTCACTAAATCGACAGAAAGGAGAGGAGAATCCTCTCCGGATAGCCATCTGAGATAGACATTTTCGATGTATTTGCCAAACTCTATGTTGCACTCCCTTTTTTGTCCTTGATGGGCTTTCTGTAAATCCGCATCCCCGAAGTTATCTATCTCCAAGTCCCATTCACAAAGTGTCCGGAAGATGTCGATCCAATCTTGCCAGCTTAGCGTCCCGAAAAGGGAGGCAGAGATCTTGGATGAGCTTTGGGCATAATCTTGAGCCAGCCTCTGTGACCTGATCTTTCTTGCACCCAGAATCTTCTTGGCGGCAGAAAGGATCTGACTGGGGTTGACCGGCTTGGTAAGATAATCATCGATCTTTTTGCCGATAGCCTGTTCCATCAGATCCTCCCCCTCCGACTTGGTCACCATTATCACAGGCAGATGCGGATTTTTCTCCTTGATCTCCTCCAAGGTGGTCAAGCCATCTTTACCCGGCATCATCTCATCCAGCAAAACCAGATCGAAACTGTTTCTTTCCACCAGAGCTACCGCATCATCTCCATTAGATGCTTCTGTCACCTGGTAGCCTTTGGACTTAAGAAAAATGATGTGTGATTTTAACTGATCGATCTCGTCATCCACCCACAGAATGTGTTTGCCTTCCTCTTTCATCGATTTCATTCTCCTTATTCGGAGAGGCGAACCTTACATCAACTAACTTGAACCAGACAAAAGTTTTTATCCTTGGATCGAGTTTGCAACCTGCTCAGTCCATAGCGAGGGCTTCCAGATCCACATAGATCTTCGGTAGACAAGGATGAGTCCTGGGAACTCGCTTTAGTTATCATCGGATTGGATCATCTTCAAATTATCAGATTTTCTCCTTCCATCTGTTGGGGTTTTTCGATGTTCAAAAGATGAAGGATGGTGGGAGCAACGTCAGCCAATCTCCCACCCCCTCTTAATCTTCCTTTAAATCCATCCATCACCAGAGCGAAGGGAACTCGATCGGTGGTATGAGCGGTGAAAGCTTCCCCACTTTTGGGATCGATCATCTTTTCTGCGTTGCCATGATCCCCGGTGACCAGAGCAATTCCATTCACCTTTTGAACTGCGGTGAGCACCTCACCAACACATCTGTCCACCGCCTCAATGGCTTTGACGGCGGCTGAAAGCACGCCGGTATGCCCCACCATGTCGGGATTTGCATAGTTAAGCAGTATAAAATCATATTTTTGTGCTTTTATCTCCCTTATCACCCTTTCTGTAAGCTCAAATGCGCTCATCTCCGGCTTCAGATCGTAGGTAGCCACCTTGGGCGAATGAATCAAAATCCGATCCTCCCCCTCAAACGGCTTCTCCTCCCCACCATTGAAGAAGAAGGTGACATGTGCGTATTTTTCAGTTTCGGCGATGCGAAGCTGTCTTTTCCCCTCCCGACTCAAGATCTCCCCTAAGATGTTGGATAACTTGACCGGGGGGAAGGCGACCTTACACTTCAGTTTCTCATCATAGAGGGTCAGGCTGATCAAATCGATGGTGAGCTCGCTCGGTCGAGGAAATTGGGTGAAGTCTTCGGAGGTCAAAGCATAGGAAAGCTGGCGAGCCCGATCCGCTCGAAAATTGAAGAATATCCCTAAATCCCCCTTTTTGATCCTGCCATCCTCCGGATTGTGATCCCCGGTAACCACCATTGGAATCATGAACTCATCGGTGACGTTTTTGGCATATGACCTCCGTATAGCATTGACCGCATCCTCCACCACGATCCCTTCACCATTTACCATGGCTTTGTATGCCTTTTCCACTCGATCCCATCTTTTATCCCTGTCCATGGCGTAGTATCGACCCACCACGGTGGCTAAGCTCCCCACACCCAGCTTTTTGAATTTGTCCAGCAATTTTTGAACATATCCTGCGCCCGCTGTGGGAGAGGTATCCCTTCCGTCCAAAAAGGCATGCACGAAGACTTTTTTTACTCCCCTCTCCTTTGCCAGTTTCAGCAAGGCATATAGATGATCGGGCGAGCTATGGACACACCCGTCCGAGACCAGACCCATAAGGTGAAGGCTGGCGTTTCTCTGTTTTACTTTCTCTAGTCCTTCTATCAACACGGGGTTTTTGAAAAATGTCTTTTCCTTAATTGCCCTATCGATTCTGGTGATGTCTTGATATACCACCCGGCCTGCTCCTAAATTGAGATGACCCACCTCGCTGTTTCCCATCTGTCCCTCCGGCAGTCCCACATCCAGACCGGAGGCGCCCAGGGTGGTGTAAGGATATTTTGAAAAAATCGAATCCAAATTTGGCTTTGTGGCTAAAGCTATGGCGTTACCTTCCTTCTGAGCGCTTAGCCCGTATCCATCCATTACCAAAAGCAGAATCATAAATCCGCCTTATCTGACATCTTGGCCCAGTTTTGGAATCCCTCAGAGGTCATCAAATCTTTTACGTGTCCTGAGGGGTGATCGATAGAACAAACAATTGACCTGAAGGACAATTACTTGTTGAATTCTGGTTGATGAAGTGCGCAGAAAACCATCTTCACCCGAGGTTAGTCTTAAGAAACTTCTTAGAAAACTTTTTCATTTATGCCCCTGCAGATAAACCCCAATCAAGGTCCGAAACAATACAACCAACCGTCTTCCGAGGGCAGGTAGATTTTCCCTTCATGGCATGCGGGTGAGGCGGAGATCATCCCTTTGGTCTGATATTTCCACAGAAGCTTTCCGGTAAAGCGGTTCAAAACGTAAAAATTGCCATCGTATGATCCAAACAAAAGCTTATCACCCACGGCGATAGGAGATGAACGAATCAACCCTAAAGTCTCAAATTTCCAGCAAAGCTTACCGGTTTTTTGGTTGACCGCATACATGAAATAATCGTTCGATCCAATATATACCAAGCTTTCAGCCACGGCAGGCGAAGAATACACGGAAGCCTTAGTTTTAAAGCTCCACATAAGTGTTCCATCTTTTAGATTCAAAGAGTAGAGATTTCCATCAACCGATCCAAAAAATACCATCCCGTTCTTTATAGCGGGGGATGAATAGATGGCACCATCTGCTTTGAATTTCCATTTGGCCCTACCTGTCACTGGATTTAACGCATATACGTAGTCATTGGTTGAGCCGAAACATAGCAACTTATCATCTGAACCAAAAGAGGATAGCTTGCTGAAGGCAGGGGTGGAAAAGATTGGAGCTTTAGTTTCGAACCTCCATATCTTTTCTCCGGTATTTTTATCTAAAGCCCACAAATCGCCCGAGAACGATCCCACAAAGATTTTGTTTTCATATATGGTGGGGGAGGATGACAGATCTCCTAAGTCTTCTTTCCACAGGAGCTGGCCACTTTTCAGATCTATGGCAAAAAAAGTCTCTCTTCCTGTGTCTAAGCCGAAATAAATTATGGCGTTCTCCCCGCAAGCTGAGGTGGAGATGCTTGAGCTTACCTTATAGGTTCCCAGATCCTTTCCGGATAAAGCGTCGAGGAAATGAATCCTTTTGTCCAGCGATCCGATAATCGCCATTCTGCCTATCACAATGGGTGAAGACTTTAAGGGCTTTTTGGCATCGTATTTCCATAAAAGCTTCTTCGGGCTCTCAAGCTCTGAAGAGAGGTAAGCGGTGTTTTGAGCATCTTTTCTGAAACTCTTCCAGCCTGACCAATCATAAAAGTTCCTGTCTTTAAATTTTAATCCACCTGCACAGGATAGGGCAACCAACAGAGCGAACCAAAAGAGGTAAGAAAAGATAAACTTCCTCATCAGAAGCTCCATCCGAAGAAGAAGTCAAAATCCGTTTTATTGCTGATCTTTTTGAAGTCAGTGGTTCGAGAGACATCCAAGCGAAGCACTATCACGTAGCCCAAGCTTATCCTGGCTCCGACTCCAAAGCTTCCATAGAGATGATCAAATTTATCTTCCCAAGCATTGCCTGCGTCGAAAAACAAAGCTCCCCTGATGGCAGAGAAAGATATCTTGCCGATGGGAAAACCAAAGGAGAGATTGTCGATTAAGGGATAGCGAAGCTCGTTGTTTAAAAGTACCAGATGTCTCCCGTAAAAGGCTCTCCGGCTGTAGCCTCTCAAAGACCAGCTCCCTCCCAGATACAGCCTTTGAGGCTCTTTGCCACTGGAGGCAAACCCCATAACTCTTATGGCATAGCAACTATTCTTTTTCAATCGAAGATATTTTCTGAGATCAAACAGGATCAGTTTGTTATATGCCTCGCCGTTATTTAAATTTAAGGTGAGACCTAAGGTGAAATTAAATCTGGTACCGTCGATTGGTCCTACGAAATCCCAGATGCTGGTGTCCAGAATCCAGGAGATGTAGCTGGTGGAAAGAAGTGCCCTTCTTTGGCGGTTTTGAATATAAATATCTCGATCGGACTGACGCAAAAAAAAGCTGGCATCCACCCTTTTGAACTTGGATAAGGGATAACTTAGCAGAGCCAGCCCCCCATATTGTCTTTCTGTGTAGAAGCCGTAAGGCTCCTCATAATATTCATCCTTAAGATGATAAAGCCCATACCCGTAGTTCAAACGATGGGTTTTGTTAACATATGTGATACCAAAATTGAAGCTGGAGAGAAACTCATCTGTGGTCTGGGCGCTGTTGCCCAGAAGGAAGAAATATCGGTGATTCCCCAGCATATCGGTGAATGCCGCCTGAAATCCCCCCACCGTTCCATAAACCGCATCATATGATATGGCTGATTGGGCGATGTCAAAGGAGAACCTGTTCTTATATTTTACGGCCCTGTGCTCCCGATCTGCTTTGATCTTTTCCGGTTGCCATATGGTAAGAGCTGGATGGGTCGAAAAGGTGGTCTTTTTGGAGAACTCAGCATGTTTGGTCACGCTATCCAGATCGATCTTATGGATCTGAAAACCCAATCTCTCATATGCGGTGAAGAAGATGGTTTTGCCCTCCGGCGAGAAACTGGGATCAAAGGCCCCGGTCAAAAAGGAGGTGAGCCGCAAAGCTGGCAGAGAGTCATCCTCAGGACCAAAGGATAGAAGATAAAGGTCATAGGAGCCATTTCGATCCGATGAAAAGACCAGACTCTTGCCATCAAAAGACCAATCCGGAGCCAGATCGTGATGCGGTCCGGAGGTCAGGGCGGTGATCTTCTTTTCTGGAACAGTTAAAAGAAAGAGGTTTAAAAAACCCTCCTTTCCCCAGAGATTCCGATCAGAAACAAATGCGATTCGCTTTCCATCCGGCGACCAGCTGGGATCCTTCTCTTCGTAGATGTCGTTGGTCAGCTTGGTTAAAAGTTGGCGCTTAAAGTCATATGAATAAAGGTCTGAATATCCATTCTTAGCAACGCCCACAAAGGCAACCTTCCTTGAATCTGGAGACCAGGTGGGCGAACGTAATTCTATCAGGTCCTCAAATCTCTTTTTTTCAACGATTTCTCTTTTACCGAGGTCGTACACGTATAGCACATCATTTTCATGGCTTTTTGACACAAAGGCGATTTTCCCATCCTTCGAGACCTCGATCTTGCTTTTCAGAAGATGCAAGGACTCAAACTGGGGGGATCTTTCCCCCTTGATCAGAGTAATGATTTTCCCCTTCCCTTTATCGTCCGGCATCATACAGATGGAGGAATACCCCAGTTTGTTAGACTTAAAAATCACCCACAGTTGGTCGGATAGAAAGACCGGGGACGGTTTTATATTTATCCCATCAAATGTTAGTGGGGTGGAGACCCGGCCGGGCAGGTCTTTGCCTGCTATCTCCGGATAGTATCTTTTCTTTAGGGAATACTCCCATTCCTTCCACACTTTCTTTAAGCTTTGGTTGAAGGTGAGTCGAAAAACTTCTGAGAAGCTTTTTGCCTTCCAATAATTCTCAAAAAGCAGTCCTATCTTATCGTCGCCATATCTCTCGGTTAAGTAGGCACAGAACGCCTCTCCGATTTTGTACATCAGGTAAGTTCCATATATCTGACGGATCTCCTCTAAGGGAAGAAACTTTCCCGAGATGACCAAATCCTTGATCATCATATCCGCCTCACTGTCCCACCTTCTGGACCAGTGCTCAGCCAGACCTTCTTCAAACCATAAGGGTAATCCGGTATAGTTCAATCTGCGGTGAGCTTTCATCACATAGGGAATCT
>JAOZNS010000274.1 GCA_029933635.1 Candidatus Zixiibacteriota bacterium
TTTCCAACCAGATAGATAATGCTTTGTGGTTATATGATGGATTCTCCGATCTGGAGAAGTATCAGTTCTTAAGTGGACAGATGCCAGAAGATATCACTCGGGAGCTGGCGATGGATGACCAGACCCAGTTTTCAGGCTCTGGAGAAAAAGACTGGTCTCAGTTGGTCTCCTGTGGTCCGTTTGATTTAGCTGTGCAGGAGACCACGGTGATCGCTTTCGCCGTCGTTGGAGGCGAAAGTTTAGATGAGCTTGAAGCCAATATTTCCTCAGCTCAGGCTAAATATGAATGTATGTGCACCGACATAGAAACCCAAAATGAGGATAACAATCTTCCAGAGCAATTCTTCTTAGGACAAAATTTTCCAAATCCATTTAATCCCGCGACCACCATCAGCTTTGAGCTAAAATCTGATTATCAGGTCTCAAATGGCTCCCCCCCTCAGGAGAAGGATGAACCGCTCATTCCACAAACGGAACAGCTTACACCCCTCTTTGTCTCTCTTGAGATCTTTAACATCCGAGGTCAACTGGTGAAGACATTAATTGAAGATGAGCTTGTTCCAGGAAGATACGAGGTGATCTGGGATGGGACCGACGAAGCCGGCAGAGACGTTGCTTCTGGTGTTTACCTTTACCGGCTTAAAACCCCTCACAGGCAAATTGCTCGAAAGATGATCCTTCTCAAATGAGATCTCTCCAAAGAGTAACAAACTAAGGGAATTGTTCGGGATTGCATTCCGAACGAAATCGCCGTGATACGATCCCCCCAAAAAATGTATTTTGATAAAGATGCATACCCTTGGGGATAACTCATGAGTCCTCCCTAAATCTTATTTGCATATCTTTTCGACCCTTCGTATAAAAATGATACACGTATCTCTTCATAGATTGTTAAGTTAAGAGATATCTGGAGCAAAATTTGAGACGAAACTTAACCAGGGTTTTTTGGTTTATTTTTCTTTTATCTGTAAGCTGGCATTCCAACTCTTTTGCAGTGTCTCTTACTCCTGAGGTGGTGGAGAAGCTCAGAAAGGAGGGGAGGCTAAAGGAGTGGGTGAAGCGGTGGGAGTCTGCCGCCCAGAGAGGGATGTACGAAATAACTCCTGCTCAACTGACCAAGCTGACAAAGCATAGCTTCGGTGACGTGGATACTGTAAAACCTCTGGTTTTATGCGTTGATTTCAGCGATAATGAATATACTTATAATGTCTCTAAGTTCGACACGCTCCTTTTCTCCAAAGATTTTACCTTTCCCACCGGGAGTTTCAGGGACTATTATCTGGAAAACTCCTACGGACAGCTTGATATTCAAGGAGGGGTATATGGATGGGTTAGAGCCCTTCAGACTTACCATTATTATACCTGGGATGCAAATGGCTTGGGTGATTATCCACACAATGCTCAAAGGCTAGTTGAGGATGCATTGGCTGAGGCTGATCCCTATGTGAATTTTGCCAACTACGATTATGATGGAGATGGCTGGATCGACGGTTTGATTGTGGTGCATGCTGGTCCTGGAGCCGAAGAGACTGGCGATAGCTCCGATGTCTGGTCGCACCGCTGGGTTCTCAATACCCAGATGACTTTAGACGGAATAAAGATCTTTCACTATACCATCCAACCGGAGATTCATGAAAGTGGATCTTTGATCGATATTGGGGTTTTCTGTCACGAATGGGGGCATTTTCTGGGGATCAGTTGGGAAGAATATGATTCAGATTACAGCTCAGAGGGACTGGGATACTGGAGCGTGATGGCCACTGGATGTTACAACAACGGGGGAAAGACCCCGGCTCATCATAGCGCCTTCTGCAAATATTACCTTGGATGGACGAACCTTATCAGAGTGGAATCAAATCAGACCAACGTCGAGATAATTCAGGCGGAGACCTCCCCTGTCTCCTATCGTCTCTGGACATCAGGGGATTTGATCAATCAGTTCTTTATAGTTGAGAACAGACAGAGGACCGGCTTTGATTCATACCTCCCGGGAAGTGGTTTATTGATCTACCATGTGGATGTGAACGCAGGTGGGAATGACAATGAATGGTGTCCGGGGGATTTGCCTTCCATGCATTACAAAACTGCCTTGGAGCAGGCGGATGGAAAGCGGGAGCTGGAAGGGTGTCCGGGATACACCACCCCTGGTGATGCGGGCGATCCTTTTCCGGGATCTTTGAACAAAAGGGCTTTTGATGATACCACGAGCCCGAGTTCACGGGATTACTATGATAATTCCACTCAGGTGGCGGTGTGGAACATCTCTGATTCCGATTCTGTAATGTATGCCAATTTTGATGTCACCTGGTCCAGACCCAATCTGATAATTGAAGAATTCCTCTTTGATGACTCCTCAGGTGGGGATGGGGATGGCAGACCCGAAGCGGGAGAGGTGGTCAAACTCTACTTCTCAATATCCAATACCTGGAAAGCTCTGGATAACGCCTGGGTGATCGTTTCCGTGGATACTCAGGGAATCTCCTTCTCCGTCGATTCGGTGGACTTAGGGGACCTCGGTTCTCCCGACACGGTGAACAATTACGGGGAGGCGATCATCTTTCACGTAGCCTCCGGATTTCCCATTCGGAGGGTGAATTTCACCCTTCATGTTTGTGGTAACGGAGGAGCTGATTGCACCGATCTGGCAAGGGAGTCTGTCATCGGTCAAAGCGAGATTCTTTTGGTGGATGATGATAACTGCTTAAGCGGTGATTCCAATTACGTTGAGTTTTATAAAAACGCTTTAGATTCGCTTGGAGCAATTTACGATATATGGGACAGGGGGGCAAAGCTTATACCATCGGTCGATCTTTCCCAATATTCGATTTTGATCTGGTTTACCGGAGACCATCGCGATTCGATCTTTTCCCATTCGGATGTTCAGGACCTGATAAATTATCTGGACGGTGGCGGAAAGCTGTTTCTGACAAGCCAGGATGCTGTGGAGGATCTTTCCAGCTCCTCCGACACTCTTTTCCAACGATTTCTCACAGATTATCTGCATGTGGACTATGATGGGAACAACACCGAACGTCTGGTCTATGGACATCCGGGGGATGAGCTACCAGATTCTTTCTGGATATATCCCGGAGGTCCAGATTCGCCCG
>JAOZNS010000070.1 GCA_029933635.1 Candidatus Zixiibacteriota bacterium
AAGTGGTCGGTCAGCGGATTTACCTTAAATATATTAAACGGATAAAACAGTCACTTTCTATCAGGTGAGATCATCGGGACTATCCCCAAAATCCGTTAGGACAAAGTCTCGATGCAACGGAAGGAAGTTAGTGAGGAGAAGATGATAATAAAAAAAAGAGACTTCTTCTTGCTACCCAACCTCTTGGCAATTTGCCGTATTTTACTTCTTCCCTTCATCTTTCTCTTTTTAGCTCAAGATACTCGCTTGGGCTTCACCGTCGCCATCATTTTAATTGTTTTTGCCGTGGCTTCAGATGTGCTTGACGGCTACCTGGCAAGAAAGTTAAATCAGATCACCGATCTGGGAAAACTTCTGGATCCCTTGGCAGATAAGCTGGGCTTGGGAATCTTTGTGGTTTTCATCATCATCTATCGGGGGTTTCCCATATGGGCCGCGGGGTTGCTTTTTTTGAAGGATTTTTTAACCTTTGTTGCAGCCATTGCCATGGTTAAAAAGAAGAGGAGCATACTTGCTTCCAACAACTGGGGTAAATTGAACTCCTGGATCTGGGTGATCACGGTGGTTATCTATATAGCAAGGATTCACCAGCTACAACCGTGGTTTTTAGCTTTCGCAACGATCTCAGTTTTGAACTGCATCCTCCAGTATCTCAAGATGTTTTTAGCTCATTATCGACTCAAGACGACAGAGGGATAAAATTCTTTTCCAAAATTGGCAATTAAGATGAAGATTAAGTCGATAAAAGATGGAAGCATCGGCTCCCTGCTTGATTTTTCCACTGAGGATGAACTTCTGGAGATAAATGGTCATCCCGTAAGGGATCCCATCGATTACAAATTTTTTTCTACCGATCACCTTCTGAAGCTGAAGCTTAAAACAAAGGAGGGAAAAGTAAAAAGGATAGAGGTAGAAAAACAGACAGATGAGGATTTAGGATTGGAGTTTTATCCGATCAAATACAAAAGCTGTAACAATAACTGCATCTTCTGTTTCGTGCATCAGCTTCCCCCGGGTTTAAGAAAATCTTTGTATTTTAAGGATGAGGACTTTCGCCTTTCCTTCCTTCACGGTAACTTCATCACATTAACCAATACTTTATATGGTGACATTAAACGCATTATACATCAACGACTTAGTCCCCTGTATATCTCCGTTCATGCCACGGATGCAAAGCTCAGGGAAAAGATGTTATCGAATTCTCAAATTCCTGATATCCTCCCCCTGATCGATAAACTGGCTCAAGGGAGAATAAAGATGCATACCCAGATCGTTTTGTGCCCGGGAATAAATGATGGTAAACATCTACAAAAATCCGTTGAGGATTTATCCGGCTTTTATCCTTATGTAGAGTCTTTGGCTTTGGTACCGGTGGGGCTGACAAAATTTAGAAGACACCTGCCCAGAATACAGCCTGTGGATAAAACCTATTCCAGAAATATCATTAGGCTGGTGGATGAATGGCAAAGGCTCTTCAAAAAAAAGTTGGGGAGCAGATTCGTTTATGCGGCAGATGAACTGTTTATCAAAGCTGGGCTTGAGATTCCAGGCAGAAGATATTATGAGGGGTTTTATCAAGTGGAAAACGGAGTGGGCATGATGCGTCAGTTTCTGGATCTGTTTCAGTCAAAACAGAAGCTTCTGCCCAAAAGCTTAAACAAAAACTTTAGATTAACCCTGGTCACTGGGGCATCAGCCTTCATTTTGATAAAACAGAGAATTAAAAAGAGACGGAGGATGATATCAGGTCTCGGGGTTCAAACTGTGATGGTGAAGAATAACTTCTTCGGAGAGACGGTGACAGTAACAGGACTTTTGACCGGTTCGGATATACTGAATGCCCTCCGAGCGCAGAGAAACTTAGGCCAAATAATCCTTCTTCCACCCAACTGCATAAACCAGGACGGGTTGTTTTTGGATGATCTGACCCCCAAGGACTTAGAGAAAAAATTAGGATGTAAGGTCGTGATCGGCTCTTACGATTTGGTGGAAAGCTTAAGGAGTGCGCTGAAGGAATGGAAATCAGGGAACTAAAGGCAGATGAGCTGGATTATGCTGTTTTGCCCTGCGTTGATTCGGGCTTCAGAAAAACATTAAAGCAGGGAATGGACCTTCGAAAAAAGTTTTTGAAGAAGATGAAAAGGCAGGGGATTGTGCTTTTGGTCGCTTTCGAAAATTTAGGCATGGAGAAAAGAATTGATTATCCAGGGGTGGGGCAGGTAAAAGTTAAGGATTTATCAAAGAATGGAAAAGTTCCCATTGGTTTGATTGAATATGTCCCCATCGAAAAGACCATCTTTCCAGTAACGGGAAAAGATATCGCCTTCGTTCATTGCATCTGGGTGATACCGCCCTTCTGGAGAAAGGGGGTGGCAAGGGCACTGATGGAAAACTTCCTGACAAGAACCTCACACCTCTCCGGTGGAGCGGTGATAGCTTATGAGAAGGAATCGTGGTGGGGATTTTTCGATTACATGCCCAAATGGTTCTTCAGCAAATTTGGTTTCAAGGAGGTTGAGAAAAAAGGTAAAGCAGTTCTGATGTTTAGAAACTCAGGCAGAGCCCAACCGCCTGAGTTCATTTCATCTCAACCGGGTCCGGACATTCAGCAGAAAAAGACAAAGGTGGATTATTTCTGGAGCACCCAGTGTCCTTATTCCTGGTGGGTGGGGAAACTGCTGGATAAGAAGTTTGGAAAATCCTCAAAATTTGAATTGAAGCTTATCAACACGGATAAAAGAAAAATCGTCCAAAAGATAGGGTTAACCTTTGGCATGAAAATGAATGGAAAAACCATCTTTGATCGGATGCCATCCTGGGACGAGGTAAACCAATCGCTTAAATCAATTTGACCGGTTTTTTTCGTTGATCATGGCCATCCCCATCGTCACCATAATAGGCAGACCCAACGTAGGAAAGTCCACCCTTTTTAATCGGCTTTTGAGAAAGCGGATTGCGGTGGTTGATGGAGAGCCGGGCGTTACCCGAGACAGAAATTATGCCCTTACCACCTGGAACAAAAAAAGTTTCTTTTTGGTAGATACCGGTGGATATGTTCCCTCCAGCACAAGCAATATGGAAAGCTTGGTGAGAGCTCAAGCGGAGATAGCCATCTCCGAGGCGGATTTGATCCTCTTTGTCGTGGATGCAAAGGTGGGAGCGCAGTGGCTGGATCTGGAGATAGCTAAACGTTTGAGGAAAACAAAAAAGGAGGTCCTTTTGGTGGTTAATAAGGTGGATGGAGCCAAAGAGGAAAGCGAGGCATGTTCTTTTAACAAACTTGGCTTGGGAGAACCCATATCCGTCTCTGCCTTGAATGGTAGAAATGCAGGTGAGCTTTTGGACCGGATAGCCTCAAGCGTGCCAGAGAAGATAACAGGCGAGAAAAAGCCAGAAAGCATCCGGGTGGCGGTGATTGGAAGACCGAACGTGGGCAAATCCTCCTTCGTCAATGCCCTTTTGGGGAAGGAGAAGCTGATAGTTTCGGAGACGCCAGGAACCACCAGAGATGCCATCGATACCGAAATAAGGATAAACGGAAACTTCTTTACCCTGATCGATACCGCGGGTCTTAAGCGTAAGTCCAAGGTCAAAGAAGGTCTGGAGTACTATACCACCTTAAGAACCTTGAGGTCTGTCGAAAGGTGTGAGGTGGCTTTGATTCTGATCGAAGCACCTGCAGGACTTCTGAAACAGGATTTGAAGATTGCCCAGCAAGTCCGGGACATGCGCAAGGGGATGGTGATAGCAATAAATAAATGGGACCTTGTGGAGAAGGACGAAAAGACCGCTGATCTTTATACCAGGGCATTAAGACAAAAGGCGCCGATGCTTGATTTCATTCCCTTAGTCTACATTTCGGCAAAGACCGGACAAAGGGTAAAGACTACAATGGATCAAGTTTTACGGGTTTATAATGAGAGAAGAAAAAGGATAGAGACGGCTGAGCTGAACCAGAAACTGGAGAAGGACATAAAAGCCAGACCCCCTGCTTCGGTCAAAGGGAAATATATAAAAATTTATTACGTTGCTCAGACAGATATTCAGCCGCCCACGTTCGTATTTTTCTGTAATTATCCAGAACTTCTGAAAAAATCATATTTAAGATACCTGGAGAACAGAATAAGAAAGCATTTCGGTTTTCTGGGAACTCCCCTCCGGATGAAGATAAGAAAAAGAGAGTAGAGTCTAAGAGGTGTTTGATCTCTCCCCGGTGGAAACAGATGTCTCAGTTTTATTCAGAAGAAATAGATGTGACCATAGATGAGAAAACCAAAAATCTGCTCTCATTTATCTGGAGAGGCAAGGAGTATGGAATAAAAGAGGTGATCGCCTTTTGGCCCGATTTCAGCTACTCCAGATCGGGCGCCAAAAGAAAAAGATGGTGGCAGAGAAGACATAGAAATTACTATCGGGTTTTAACTCAAGAGGAGGAGGTGTTCGACCTGTATTTTGACCGGGGCTCAAAAAAACAGGCATGGATATTATACAAAAAAGTGGATCGATTCTCCGGGTGAAATTAACAAAAGATAAGTTATCTCTGTTGGAAGCAAAATACCACCATCTCCTTCGGGGAGTGGGAGAAGACCTTCGTCTTTAGGATGGTCAGGTAGGTGGAGCTTCCAGCTCCGCAGAAACAGAAGGCAGGGGTGCCGACCTGCCGTCTTGTGTAAAATAGGTTGTGCCTAAATTACCCTTTAGTATAGGAAAAATTTTATCTCCTGTTCAGAAAAGAGGAGAAATGAACTCCCAGCCAGGAGGTTCGAGAGATCCACAGAATTTAGAGAACTGGCTGGAGGTTTACTTCAGCACTGAGGGGACTCCAAGCTTCTGACTTTCGGTCAGGGAGTGGTTGATTTCGTTTAGAACTTATATAAGGGGAAACAAAAGAGTGCTTTCCATCATCTTTATAACAGTTTTAAGCTATCTTTTAGGATCCTGCCCTTTCGGCATCATCATAAGTAAAATCTGGCGGGGAATTGACATCAGGGATTACGGATCGAAGAACGCTGGATTTACTAACGTTTACCGAGTTATCGGACCTCTTCCCGCCGTGATTGTGCTTGGGTTAGATATTGCCAAAGGGATGACGGCGGTGCTTTTGATAACCCAAATAGCCCTGAACTTTCCATCGTTGAGCTTGATCGATCTGAAGCTTTTAGCTGGCTTGTTCGTGATCTTGGGTCATGTCTTTCCTCTGTTTGCCAAGTTTAGAGGGGGCAAAGGGATCGCCACAGGCTTGGGCGTTTTCTTATCCATCATTCCGGTGGAATCAGTTTTAGGTTTAGCCCTGTTCGTGTTGATGGTGGCTATCACCAGATATGTCTCCTTGGGGTCCCTTTCTGCCTCGGTATTCATATTTGTTGCATTGATATTTGAAAGGTATTATCTTAAACTTGAAGTGCCCATAGAGCTTTTGGTTATGATTTTTTGCCTCACAGCCTTTATCTTTTTTACTCATCGAGGTAACATAAAACGACTTCTGGCTGGAACGGAGAATAAATTTGGTCAAAAGGATATGCGGTTGAGGTAGGGGATGATTTAGATATGGGAACAGAGTTTCCCCTCTCGAAGGATTGCGATCAAATAATTGCGACGGGCAGTTTTTGTCGTTTTGAACATATTAAGGCTCAAAAGCTTTCAAGGAGAAATTGTAGGTCATGGCAAAGGTTGCAGTCTTGGGTGCAGGCGGTTGGGGAATCGCCATCTCTACCCTTCTGTGCTACAACGGCCATAAGGTAACCCTGTGGGAATTTGATTCCAGGGAGATGAAAAGACTCTCCCAGCAAAGAGAACATAAGCGGAAGCTTCCAGGAGTTAAAATCCCGGGTCTGGTGGAAATCACCGATCAGCTTAATTCGGCAATAAGTGGAGCGAAGGTGTTAGCTTTGGCTCTACCTTCCCATACGCTGAGGAAGGTGGCCAAAGAGATTGGAGCAACCCAGTTGAAAGACCCCATTGTAGTTAACCTGGCTAAGGGAATTGAAAATGAAACGCTTTTAAGGATGTCGGAGGTATTGAGGGAGGAGTTGCCTCACGATCTTCATGAGAAAATTGCCACCCTTTCCGGTCCCTCCCACGCGGAGGAGGTGGCCAGAAGGATTCCCACCACAGTGGTGGTGGCGGGATTTAAAGAGGAGATCGCAAGAAAAGTTCAAGAAACTTTTATGACTCCGTTTTTCAGAGTATATACCAACAGCGACATAATCGGGGTGGAGTTAGGTGGCTCCCTCAAAAATGTAATTGCCATTGCCGCAGGAATTTGTGATGGAATGGGTTTGGGGGACAACAGCAAGGGAGCCTTGATTTCTCGAGGATTAGCGGAGATCATCCGCCTGGGTGAAAAACTGGGGGCAAAAAGAGAAACCTTTGCCGGACTCTCCGGGTTGGGCGATTTGGTGACCACCTGCATCAGCAGATTTTCTCGCAACAGATTTGTGGGGGAACAGATTGGGAGAGGAAGATCGTTGAAGGAAATCGAGGCAGAGATGACCATGGTGGCGGAGGGAATAAAGACCACCAGATCAGCTTACCAGCTTTCTTTAAGATATCATGTGGAAATGCCTATCACCCAACAGGTTTACTGGGTTCTTTTTGAGAACAAAAAGCCCGAGGAAGCCATCGCCGAGCTGATGACCCGAGATCCAAAATCGGAAATTTGGGGTTGACTTATCAGGATGAAATTCATATTTTTTGCTCAACGCCTGAAGCAAAATTTCTTCAAGGAAGTGAGGGCAGAACTTGAAAGCCTACCCGAACGAAAAATTTTATCATTCCATAAGTGAAGTGGCAGAGATGACCGGGATCAAGCCGTATGTGTTGAGGTTCTGGGAGAAGGAGTTTACCCTTCTTCGACCCAAGAAGAACAAGGCCGGCAATCGATGTTATCGAAAGAGGGACATCGAGTTGATCAATCAGATTAAACATCTGCTTTATGAGGAGGGATACACCATCGAGGGAGCCAAATCCAAGCTGAAAAACCTGCGTCAAAACGATTTGGGTCCGATGCTGGCGGAGAAGATGCGGCTGGAAAAATTTCTTGCAGAGATCAAAAAGGAAATCTCTGCGCTTCTGGAAGTTTTGTCTTGATTTTTTGCAAAAGTGAGCTATGTTGGTAATAAATCGGGGCGTGGCGCAGTCTGGTTAGCGCACTTGCTTGGGGTGCAAGGGGTCGGCCGTTCAAATCGGCTCGCCCCGATTTTTTGTTGATGTTCTTTTTGGTTTTTCGCCAATGGATAAAAAGTTCTTGATTCTTGTTCCTGCATACAACGCGGACTCAACCATCGCAGAATTGATTAAAGAGGTTTTGAGATTCGTAGACAAAGATGATATCGTTGTGGTTGACGATGGCTCCACGGATCAAACCTTTGAGGTTGCTAAAAGGTTCGACGTTGTAGTTTTGAGACATCAAAAAAATGAGGGCAAGGGGGAAGCTTTAAAGACTGGATTCAGATATGCATTGCAAAAAGGTTACCCTGCGTTGATCACCATGGATGCAGACCTTCAGCACGATCCCCGGTCGATCATAGAGTTTGTCCGCAACTCTGAAAATTCTTCGGGGATCATCGTCGGAACAAGAGAGATAAATTTAAAAATTATGCCCTTTGCCCGCTGGCTCACCAACAATCTGACATCGGCGATAGTATCCATCCTCTCCGGTGGATCTATCAGAGATAGCCAATCTGGATATAGGCTGATTTCGACTGAGGTGTTAAAAAGCATCAAATTGAGATCAAAAAAATATGATCTGGAATCGGAAATTTTGGTCAAGGCAAAAAGGAAAGGTTTCAAAATTGACCGGATCCCAATAAAGACCATTTATGAAGGAGAGAAAAGCTTCATAAATCCTTTAATTGATACAGGTAGATTTATAAGGTTGATGTGGAAAAGCCTGTGGTGGTGAGGTTGTTTTCCCCCTTTGCACTTTTATTGGAGCTATTAGTAGATTCTTTGCTTCGCCCAGAATGACAATGGTGTGTTTTTAAGGTTCTGGCACGATTTTCAAAATCTAAGGGGGAAGATAGAGGGAGTGGTAAATTTAAGGAGAGAGACAATTGTTAGTTTTACTCACTAACGACGATGGAATAAACGCCAAAGGCTTATTGAGTTTAAGGAAGGAGCTTTCCGAGATTGCTCAGGTTTGGGTGGTGGCACCAGACCGTGAACAAAGCGCTACCAGCCATTCTTTGACCCTGCAGTATCCTTTGCGGATAAACAAGATCGCAGAGAGATTCTATAGCGTGGATGGAACTCCCACAGACGCGGTGATGCTTGCGGTTCATGCCATCTTAAGAAAAAGGCCGGATATCCTCATTTCTGGAATCAACCATGGACCGAACTTGGGTGATGATGTTTCCTACTCTGGAACCGTTGCCGCAGCCATGGAGGGAACCATCTTAAATATCCCCTCCATTGCCGCTTCCAATGCCTCCGAGAATCCTAAGCATTTCAATACGGCGGCAAGATTTCTAAGGAAGATAGTAAGGTTCGTTTTTAAGAACGGACTGCCAAAGGATACCTTCTTAAACATAAATGTTCCAGATAAGAAAGGCGTCATCAAAAGGTTTAAAGTTACAAGGTTGGGGAAAAGGGTATATAACGACGTGGTGATCGAAAAGATTGACCCCCGAGGGAAAAATTATTTCTGGATTGGAGAACAGACCTCAATATGGGAAAAAGAGGATGATACCGATTTTGCCGCCATTCAAAAAGGCTATGTTTCAATAACCCCGCTTCATCTGGACATGACCGATTACCAAGCCATGGATCAGATTAAGAGATGGAAGATATTGTGAAAATGTTTCGAAGGATGATTTGTTTTTCTTTTGCCTCCTCCAGCTTTCTTCCTCCACAACCCTTTCTTCTTTTTTTGAATCTGAGTTTTGAGAAACTTGATCGTCTTTGCTACTCAACTTAAAAATTTAGACCATTAATTTTAATTACAAATACATCTGGGAGACCTGAAAGGAATTTTTCTATTATTATGGTTTTAGGAGGATTTAATTTCGGGTTTAATTTTTGAACGGGTATTATATACAAGAACCATAGCTGAAAAGCAATTGACAAAAATGGATTTCGGTGTATTTTATAAATAGATTAACAGAAAAAGCAAGTCCTGAGCCAAATCTGACGATAATTTACGAGGAAGTCAAACTAACCATTCATCAAGGAGAATCCTAATGAGATCAAAGCCCATTTTGCTATTTGCTTTGGTGTTAATCTTAATCCTCTCCTGGAAATGTTCCAGCGCGGTGGCTTTCGAAGAGATTTATGCTCGGGTGTGGGTCAGCTCAGTTAAGGAAAGGGGTAAGCTTCTTTCAGAGAAGGGATTGGATGTGGATGCGGCTGGACCTAACTGGGTAGATGTGGTTGTCGACTCAAAGCGTTTGGATGATTTGCTTTCCAAGGGATTTAATGTGGAGGTCGTATTCTGGTCTCCCGAGGAGAGAAACATCAAACTCTTTGGCAAAAACTGGGATCGACAGTTTCATAGCTACAATGATATGGTAGCGGAGATGCAACAGGCGGCTTCAGATCATCCGGACATACTGATTCTTGACACCTTGGGTTATTCAGTTCAGGGAAGAATGATTTTAGGCGCAAAGATAAGCGATAACCCCACCCTGGAGGAGGATGAGCCCGAATTTCGGATAATCGGATGTCATCATGGAAATGAATATATGTCTGTGGAGATGCCTCTTTTGATGCTGGAGCATCTCACCGACAATTATGGCTCCGATACTCAGGTGACTCATCTGGTAAATGATTTAGAGATATGGATCATCCCGATGATGAACCCGGATGGTCGGACCGCAGGCACAAGATATAACGCCAACGGAGTGGATCTAAACAGGGATTATGGTTATATGTGGAACAGCATCACGCCAGGCATTTTCTCCCAGCCAGAGACCAGAGCTATAAGAGATCATGGGATGAAAAACAATTTTTCGATCTCCCTGTCCTTCCACACCTCTGGTGACATAGTGAATCATGTGTGGAACTATAAAGATTTCCCTGTAGCGGACAGTGCTTTTATCGTTGATATCTCTGAAGAGTATGGTTCTTATAACGGGTATTGGGTGGTGGAAGGATACCAATGGTATCAGACTTATGGAGATTGTAATGACTGGAGCTATGGCTCCAGAGCTGATATCGATGCCACCATCGAGCTCAGCGATTACAACATCCCTAATGTTTGGAACCTGAACCGTGATGCCATGCTGGCAATGATGGAAAGGACCGATGATGGAGTAAGGGGCCTGGTGACTGATGCAAGCACAGGGGAACCTTTGGAGGCAATGGTGACGTGTGTGGAGCTGGGACAGCCAGTTTTTACCGATAAGGAGGTGGGGGATTATCAGAAAAATCTTCTTCCCGGCACCTATACTTTGAAATTCTCCGCTAACGGCTATCAGGACACCACTATATTCGGAGTGGTGGTAGGTGGAAGTTCGCCCACCATCTTGAATGTTTCCTTAAAACCTGGTTTGGAGTTTTTTGCTGTGCATGTGATCTCTTGCTACTTTTATGATCCTTACTCCTGGCCCAATCAATATCAAAACAACCCCACCAATGCTTCAGCAGTTTTGGGTCTTCCAGACGGGGTGTTTGCTTCCTTAGGAAGGGGAGGGCATATTGAGCTGGATATGGGGGAGGGGACACCAATCGTGGATCTGGAGGGGGAAGATTTTACCGTCTATGAGGTGGGACCCACCCCTGACGGATACCACGTCTACTGGAGCACTCTTCCCTACGGTGGAAGCTGGAATTATATAGGAAGTGGATATGGAACAACCTCCTTTGACATCTCCTCCCTTTCAGTGGATACCATCAGATACTTAAAGATCGTGGACGATAATGATGGAAGCGCCACCGAATGGTATCCAGGGTGCGATATCGATGCAATCACTCATCCCCGTCAGGTTGCAGGTCCTTATATCACCCTTCACAGCTTTTATACAGACGACGATAGCCTGGGTCAAAGCTCGGGCAACAATGATGGAGACGTCGATTTCGGTGAGACCATAGAGCTTAGTGTTGTTCTGGAAAATATTGGTGATTCAACCGCCTTCGGAGTAGAAGCCATCTTGAGAACCGAGCATCCCCAGGTGAGCATAATAGATAGCCAAAAAACTTTTGGAGAGATCCCAGCTCAAGATACCATGATAAGTCAAGGAGAGTTCGTTTTCTCAGTTACGACCGAGATAGCAGATGGGGAGATCATCCCATTTCAACTGGATATAAGTGCCACCAACGGTGAATGGATCTACGACGGTCCTGACATCGTGGTGCATGCTCCAAATCTGGTCTATTACTCACTTGATATAGACGATATCGTGGGCAACGGCAACGGCAAAGCTGATCCAGGAGAGACTTGCAATCTAACGATCACTTTAAAGAATGAAGGTGGTCATGAAGGCCAAGGGGTAGAAGCGGTTTTAGTGTCAAATGATCCTTATGTTGTTGTTAGTTCGGAGATATCCTCTTATCCGGATCTGCTTCCCGAAAGCACTGAAACCTGCTTAACTCCATATCAGATTACCATTGATGAAGAGTGTCCAGAGGGACATTCTGCCTCCTTGAGCCTGGAGATCACCGCTTCCGGTCCATACTCTGCGGTAGATACTTTTCAACTGGTCGTTGGTCAGAAACCCATTCTGTTTGTGGATGACGATGGTGGACAAGAATATCAAGGCTATTTCCTGACGGCTTTAGATTCGGTAGGAATCACCTATGATGTATGGACCTATGCAACTCAGGGTCCGCCCACCGATTCGGTTTTGGAGCTGTATCAGGCGGTGATCTGGACCACAGCGGATGACTATGGATCTT
>JAOZNS010000002.1 GCA_029933635.1 Candidatus Zixiibacteriota bacterium
ATAATTAGTCTCCATGTTTTTGAAGAAAAGCTTAACCTCGGGAGCAAACTTGCTGTCCATCAAAACCTGATAACGCCTTAAATCCACCACCTTGTCTATCACTTCAATGAAGACCGGACAGGCTTGCTGACAGGCTCCGCAGGTGGTGCAAGCCCACAACTCGTCATCGGAGACCACATTACCGGCGATAGGCGCGGCCTGCTTTTCATCAGCCACCTTGCTAAGATTTTTTGCCTGACTTGTAAGATGATTTTTCAAATCTTGAAGGACCTTTTTGGGAGAAAGAGGCTTGCCCGAAAGGTGGGCTGGACACTCCTTTTGGCATCTGCCACAACGGGTGCAGGCGTCGGTGTCAAGCAGTTGCTTCCAGGTGAAGTCCGGAAGTTTTGCCACCCCAAAGGTTTCCTGATTTTCGATATCTGGTATGGGTTTAATCTCACCGGGAGGAGCAAGCGATCTGAAAAACTGATTCAAAGGAGAGGTGATTACATGGAGAAGTTTTGAATAGCTGATATAGCCAATGAACCCAAAAGCCAAAAGCATATGGACCCACCAGAAGAGGGAGTGAAGCGATTTTAAAGCAAACCGGCTCTCTTCTGTCGATGAAAACAATTTGCTTATCTCCCACCCTACAAAGGAGTATTTCTCGAAATCGGGTCGGATGATGGCAATGCGGAGTGCCTCGTTGAAAAAACCTGTTAACAGAACAAGAAAGATCAAAATCAAACCAATCAGATCCTCTGCTTTGTTATCCAGCCTTTCCGGTCTGAGAACGTAACGTCGAAAAGCCAAAAGGATAACGCCAATTAGGGCTAACGATCCAAAAAGATCCAAAACGAAGGAGAAGAAAAGATAAAAACCTCCCCGGATGAAGACCTTACCAAATAGATGTTTGGCAATATCCTCTTGGATGAAGATCAGAATGGTCCCCAAAAGGAGAATTAGAAATCCCCAGAACAAAAAAAGGTGCATAATTCCGGGGAAAGGGTCTTTGAGGATTCTTCGATGAAAGATGCCAAATGAAAAAAGAGATCCTATTCTTTTAAGGATGTGATCGGACCTGTTTTCTGGTTTACCTATTCGCCAGAGTTGGACTCGTTTGAAAAGCCCATAAACAAAGATTATTATGGTAATCAACCCCAAGCCGTAGACGGGCCACCGCACCCAGCCTCCCATATTAAAGAAGATCTCTCGTGTTATTTCCATCTCTTAGCTTAAAGCCGCTTTTCTTACGCTTCCGCTTTCAGCCTCCTGACCTCTTTGGTTAACATTGGAACCACCTTAAAAAGGTCATCAACTATACCATAATCTGCCACCTGAAAGATGGGAGCCTCTGGATCTTTGTTTATGGCAACGATGTATTTAGATGTTCTCATTCCTGCCAAGTGTTGAATGGCGCCGGATATCCCGCAGGCTATATAGAGGTTGGGATTAACCACCTTGCCGGTCTGTCCCACCTGCCAATCATGGGGAGCAAAGCCTGAATCGACGGCTGAGCGAGAAGCACCCACTGTTGCTCCTTCTCCAAAGGCATCAGCTAACTCCTCCAGAATCTTAAAATTCTCCTTACCACCCACGCCTCTGCCACCGGAAACGATAACTGAGGCTTCGGTCAGATCAATCTTTTCCCCCGCAGTTTTAACTATCTTTTTCAATCTGGCTTTTAAATCCTCAGGATCAACCTCCACCGATACCTTCTCAATTTCCGCCTTTTCAGAACCCCTCTCCGCTGGTGGAAGAACGTTAGGTCGCAAGCAAGCCATCTGGGGTTTTGCATTCAAGATGTTGCAGTCTACCAAAACTTTTCCGGCAAAAATGGGTCTTTCTGCCACAAGCAAGCCTTTATCGTTAATATCTAATCCCACGCAATCCGAGGCAAGTCCGGTCTGAAGGCGCGCCGCCACTCGGGGGAAAAGATCCTTGCCCAAAGCAGTGGCTGCACCTAAAAGTATGGCTGGATGATGAACTTTGACCAGATCAACTATTGCTTTAGCATAACTTTCGTTGGAATAGCTCTGTAAAGATTCGGATTCACAAACAAAAATTTTTTGGGCACCGTAGCCATCAAGCTCTGCTGCCGGACCTTCTATATTATGACCTAAGAGCAAGGCTGATAATGACCCGCCGGTCTTCTCTGCCAGCTTTTTCCCTATACCTAAGAGCTCAAATGAGATTTTCTTTAATTTTCCTTCTTTCTGCTCAGTCACTATCCAGACATCATTTGACATTTTCTATCCTTTCACTGCTATCTTTGTTATCTTAATTTAAATCAATTTAGCTTCCTCTCGAAGCAACCTCACCAGCTCAGCCGCCGCCTCAGCTGGCTCTCCTTCTATCCTTTTGCCCGCTTTCCTCTCCGGCGGAAGCCGATAATTTTTTGTCTTCAACCTGGATCCTTTTTCACCTACCTCGTCAGGACTCAGCCCGAGGGTAGCAAGGTCGATTTTTTTGATCTGCTTCCTTTTAGCCTTCATTATTCCGGGCAACGAGGCATATCTCGGTTCGTTCAAGCCCTTTTGAGCGGCTATAACTACTGGTAAAGAGGTCTCTATTATCTCCTCCACTCCCCCTTCGGTCTCCCTTCTGGCAATGGCGCTCTTTCCATCAGGGGATATCTCTAGACCCACCACCACGGAGATATAGGGAAGATTTAAAAGCTCAGCTAAACAACCAAAAACCTGAGAGCAATCCAAATCAACCGCTTGCTTACCAGTTAGGATCAAGTCGTATTTAATATCACTTATGGCCTGAGCTAAGATTTTGGCAGTGGTTAAGCTGTCCGAACCCTCGAAGGCGGGATCGTTTAAGTGAACTCCCTCGTCTGCCCCCATGGCCAAGGCAGTCCTTATAGCCTCGCCTGCTCGATCAGGACCTAAGCTGAAGATGGTAACGGTTCCCCCAAACTTCTCCTTGATCTTCAATCCTTCCTCCACCGCATACTCATCGTAAGGATTCATCACATATTTGATCCCCTCGGTGAGAATCCCAGTTCCTTCCGGATTTATCTTTATCTTGCTCTCCGTATCTGGCACCTGCTTCACACAAACGATTATCTCCATATCAAACCTCCGAAAGTTTGAGAAAGTTTTCACAAAAATAATCCATTATGCCTCCATTGTCAAATAAAAAAGTCAGTGTTTGTAGATACCAAATACAAATCATACACTCTTAAGGGAAGAATAGATTAGGCAACACCCATAAGACAAAAAACTAATATTACTATCAAACAACGCAAGACCTGTGCAAGAACTATATTTGCCGAAGCCAAAAAACTCTCATGGGTTAAGGCCAGCCATCTATAGAGGACTGGATAAAGTAACCATTTAAGCTCTTTTGACCTCCACTGTTCAAAACATCAACAAGAGGCTGGTCAAATATTATCAGGTCAAGATAACGGAGAGAGGATTGTTTCCTTTAAACAGCTTTTCTAATATTATATCTCCTATGGGCCTGTGGAAATATTCAACTCGTTGAAATTTAATGATTCAAGAATTCTATGAATCGAGCAACAACCCCATAATTTGCGGGGTCCATAGAACCGGCTAAAGCTTGATACTCCAAAAAGACCTTTGCCGAATCAACTTTTTCAGAAAGTTCATAAATGAGATCTTTGAAAAAGTCCTTTTGTCCACAGTATCCATGGGACATGATTAGAAGCCCTACCTATGGAGGATGTAAATCATTGATTTTTCATGGCCAGACCACTTTTTGCCACATTTTTTAGTGACCTCTTAATAAAATCTTGACAATAAATTGCTAAATGTTTACTCTTCTTTTGAGAAAGCCAACGATCTTGCGCCTTTGCCATGAAGAGTATCCCTATTTTAACAAAAAAAAACATTTGGGAAATTGAAAAGAGATTGGAGAAACTTGCTCAAGCAAAATACCGGAAAACCGGGCTTCCTTTTGTCATTTTGAAGTATGCTCAAACTCTGGATGGCAAAATTGCCACTCTCAGCGGAGATTCCAAATGGATCAGCGCAAGGTCATCGCTTTGTTTTGCTCATCGATTGCGCAACTTAAGCGACGCCATCCTTGTGGGGGTAAACACAATTCTGCGGGACGATCCACAGCTTACCGTTCGTCTGATCAAAGGAAAAAATCCTCAAAGGATAATAGTTGATGGGCAACTTAGAATTTCGCTGGATTGCAAGGTGCTTAAAGGGAAGGGGGCATCATCCACCATCATTGCCACCACCTCCCTTTCTGAGAGAGCAAAGGTTAAAAGGATACAGACAAGAGGTGCCAAGGTGTGGCTGATAAAGAAGGACCGGGCGAAGCAGATCTGTTTGCAGGATCTTTTGGAAAAACTGGGAGAAAATAATATCCGTTTGCTTTTAGTCGAGGGGGGCTCAAAGATAATTACTTCCTTTCTCAAAAAACGCTTAGCAGATCATCTAATAGTGATCATCGCACCCAAGATTATAGGAGAAGGTGTAACATGTGTTAACTCCAGCACTCAGCGAAGATTCAAAAATCTGATTTTTTTATCTTCATACAGAGTTTTCAAATCTGACGATGATGTAATTGTGGAAGCTTCCCTCAAATGGTGTTGACTGATGATTCTGACTTTCCTTAACTAAAGAGGTAGAAAGGCGAAGCTTTAAGCAACTGTAAATAGTTGAATATACACAAAATCGTCCGTCGACGACACACCCTTCCAGGGAACCCTTATATGATCCTGGTAATGACCTCACATTCTTTCCGAGCTTTCAAATAACATCTTGACATTTTTGAGTTTCATAGTATACTTAATTTTAGAGGTGAAAGATAAGGAAGCGGGCGCAAGATCTAAAACTCCACTTCAAGTAAAGGGTGAAATTAACAGCTTAACTTGTTGCCAAATATAGGATTATTAAAGTATTTTAATGCCCCTTCTATAAAGGAAATGAGCAAAAATTTGCGCAGTTTAACTCGAACCTTCGGGTTGACTCTTTTATTTTTTCTTATTTTTATTTTGGCTGCTGGTCAGGCTGAAGGCATCCGCTGGCCCTTTGACCCCGGGGACGAGTCTCTTCCATTAGGTAACAACTATGGAGAATATCAGTATTATGGTGGCTCTCCCTATCTTCATCCGGGAATAGATATCCTTAAACTTTTTGGCACCCCGGTCTATGCGGTCAAATCTGGCGTAGTTAAGGCTGTCCTGACCACCTCTGGAGATTATCACTGGCGGGTGGCTGTGGGGGATTCAGCCGGAGCTGGCTGGTGTGATGGCTGGCTTTATGCCCACCTGTATCAACCCACAATCCAGGTGCAGGTGGGCGACACGGTGGAGGTTGGCGACTATCTGGGCGATTTAGTCTATTGGCCCGTGGCTGGATTTCATCATCTTCATTTCGTTAAGATAAGAAACCACGGGGTAAGCTGGTCATCTGACTGGATGTTCATCGCCAATCCATTAGACGAACTGGTTCCCATTGACGAGCCCGATCCTCCGGAGATTGAAAATGCCCGGGTAGGTGCCAAATTCGCCTTCTGTCAGAATAACACTCACCTATATTTTGAACCGCAACAATCCCTGTCAGGATCGGTCGACATCATCGCAAAGATATATGATAAAATCAACCATCCAGATTGGCGGTTGATCCCATATAAGATTGAGTACTCCATTTTCAACGACAGCGTTTCTTTTGGTCCGGTTCTTTCCTTTATTTTCACTGATACGCTCTTCTGGAATCAGAATGTTAGTGTGATCTATCAGGATGATGAGGTGTGCCACACTCAGGGAGACTACGATTTCAGAAATTTTTACTTTATCGTCACCAACACCGATGGTGATAGCATAGTTGAAGCCTCCGATTCAGATTATGGTTGGAACACAGAAGAATTCCCTAATGGCACTTACTGGGTAAAGGTGATCGCCTTCGATAGATATGGAAATTCGGATGCGGATAGCATGCAGGTGGAGGTGGAAAATTATTTCGAAGTCTCAGGGAAAGTGGGCTTATCCGACGATCCTCCAGACTCATCCGGAACTATAATCCAAATTTGGGAACTGGCAATATCGGATACAACCGATCAGACCGGTTTTTTCCTTTTTGAAAACATAGGTGGCGGACACTACCTCTTTCAAATAACGCATCCGGGTTATTCCAACCTGGATACGGTGGTACATGTGACTGGAAATATCCAGATCGAGTTTACCCTGGAGGTGGAATTGTATATCCGGGGAGATGCCAATCACGACCAGGAAATAAACTTAGGAGATGTGGTGTATCTTATAAACTATCTATTTAAGGACGGTCCACCTCCTCTACCCTTTTTCTCCGGAGATGCCAACTCAGACGGGGTGGTGGACATATCGGATGTGGTCTATCTCATAAATTATCTTTATAGAGGAGGACCACCGCCCGAAGGAACTTGTGGCTAAAGCCAAAAGAAGTTAGAAATACCAATTCCAATTGGGAGGAAATTCCGATGAAGATTCCACTGATCGGCTCTATCATGATCTTAATTTTGGGTGTGTCTGCCTCTGCAGAGATCCCTTTGGAAAAAGCTCCATTCTGGCAATCAACTGAAAGTGGCGTTTATTCTACCGGAGCCAATTGGGGAGATATTGACCGTAATGGATATATAGATCTTGCCATCTCCAATGGAAACGATATGGCAAAAGCACCCAATTACTTGTATTTCAATTATGACGGCAATCTGCAGACCACCCATGGTTGGGCTTCCTCCAACTATCAATACTCAGGACATTCTGCTCTAGGAGACGTGAATCAAGATGGCTACTTGGATTTTGCCGTATCCAACTACATTTCTTCTGGATGGAAAGCCTCGACCGTTCAACTTTATATGAATATCGGTGGGACTTTGGAAACTTCACCTTCATGGCAATCTGCCGATTCCATGCACTCTTTTGCCTGTGCCTTTGGAGATGCAGATGGTGATGGTGATCTGGATTTGGCTGTGGCTTGCGGAGAATCATACAACAGCATCTATGAACCTCAAAGAATCTATTATAACATTGGGGGAACCTTGGAGACCACCCCTTCATGGATATCAATCGATAGCACTCCCTGTTATGATGTGGAATGGGGAGATGTGGACAACGATGGAGATTTGGACTTAGCTTTCATCAGCTCCATAGGTCCGGTGTTCGTTTATTATAATTATGGAGACTCCATCGAGAGATATGCCTCTTGGAACTCCGGGGGTTACTATGATGGCAACACCCTTAACTGGGGAGATATGGACAACGATGGCTTTTTGGACCTAGCCGTAGCTAACAACTCTCAGCTGGGGCAACCAGGATATTTTGAAGTATACCATAATGTCGGCGGAATTCTACAAACTCCTCCTATTTGGCGATCAAATACTCAGGGTTATGGTTCCTCCGTCTCCTGGTGTGATGTGGACAACGACGGAGATAAGGATTTAGCCGCGGGCAGGTGGTGGGGATATTCTATGATTTATGAAAATATAGAGGGAACTTTGACCACCACGCCTGCCTGGAAATGTAGCTCCAACTACACTGCAGTGGTGGAGGAGATGGTATGGGGAGATGTGGACGGTGATGGGGTATTAAGCGTGGTGGGTGAGGCTCACCCGGGTGATGGAGTGAAAAAGGTCTTCTATCTGGATCACTATCCGGCTCATTCCTTAGAGAACGTGATAGTGGACGGAGATACCCTTCAGTTAACCGAATTTTGCTACAATTTAGCCACTGGCTGGGTTTCCGTTGCTATCGCTCCCGTCTCTGAAATCATCTTTGATTATCACTATTCGTTTAAGCCTGATTTGGCGGTCAGCAACTGGAGTGGAGCAAATATGATCTTCAAAAACGTTGCCCAAACTTATGTATGGGGAGATGCAAACGCAAGTGGCGAGGTGGAGGTGGGAGATGTAGTTTACCTGGTCAACTATCTTTATCGAGGGGGACCAGAGCCTGATCCACCTGCATCTGGAGATCCCAACAACGATTGCGTTATCGATGTAGGTGACGTAGTTTATTTGATAAACTATCTATACCGAGACGGTCCTGCACCCTTGCAGGGATGTGCTTGACCTTTTCTTCAGCAGGTGACGATATGGATATGTAAGGGCGGAGCTTCAGCTCCGCCCTTATTTTATTCTGTGCTTTGAATCTGCTCTTTGTTTTCTTTCGTATCCTTTTTCACCATCGCTCCCACAAGAAGCGCAATCCCGACAATCACCAAAACCAAGGGCCACATGGTTCCAAAATCGGGAATGATGTCCAGATTTCCCAGAAGAAAGATTATTCCCAGACCTAAGGTAATCACCCCTCCGGTCACCATGCCATGGCGATTATCTTTTTTATCCTGATCGTTCATTGGCTCCTCCGTCTATAGCACATTTTCTTTACGCCAATATGTTGGTTTTTGTTCCAAAATCCCAACAAGAAATTAAAGCGGTATCTCAGTCATCGTCCGCCCTTGTAGGGATTATTTCAGATCGAGAATTCGACTGAATTTGATCTGGTTTTTCCAACAAACTTGATTGAAAAATCATATCTGCATGACCACACACCATTTCTATATGTAAGAAATGAAAATCCTGTCTAAGCTCATCTACCCCGGTTGGATCCTTTAAAAACTACAAATCTAAGCTCAGTATTTTCTCAGCCAAACATAAGGTAGAATGTAAGCCCCGCTTTAAGTGATACAGCAGTGATCACGATGTGATCAGGAAGTAATTGCTTCTTTTCTTCCTCCCTTTACATTTTCTTCTAAAAACAAAGGTGAACCTATGAAGGATGAAAGGAAAGGCAGGCGTTTTGGCGATCAGCTTGTTGATCATTCCAGATGTTGCCTCTTCTATGGAAAAAAGAAAAGGGGGCGAATACGTTACCTCAACTGGGTAACAGAGTTTTATGGATGTTGGGATGAGAAGATTGAAGGAAAAATCCTCCCAAAAAATTCAGAAGACAATCTAAAGGAGAACCACTCACCCAGTCGGGAGGTAAGGGAAGCGGTGAAAAAGCTTCCTTCTGCAGAAAAACGGTTCATTGAGCTTTTCTATTTCGACTTCAAAACCTACCAACAGATAGCAATGATTTTAAAAAAGAAAATTTATAAATTGGAAAGAATTCATCAAAGGGCCTTGGGCAAGCTGAGAATTCTTCTGGCTGACTTCGTGAGAGAGCGTTTCAAATTGGATGTTCCTGAGAATACAGATTGCATCATCTGCAGAAGTCCTTTCAGAAAGGAATTGGATCAATTGATCAAAAATAAAAAGAAGGAGGAGACCTATGCACGCTTGATTAAACTTTTTAAACGAAAATATCAAATTGATATAAAAACCCCTCAGGTGATAATAGGGCACAAGAAAAAACATATGGTCTAAGTGACAGATCCCAGATCGTAGATAAAGTTTCCAGCCCGATCCCATAGAGGTGAGCAGTAGGGGAGACAAGATCCTGAATAATTGGACTCTTGAACCTTTAATTCCAAGGAGGTAAAAATGACTGAACCCATCACCAGGCTTCGCGGCCAACACTGCTTGAACATCTTTGTCTCTTATCAGCTAAAAGAAAGGATTATGGAGCTGGCAGAAAAATATGACCGTACCATGGCAGATATGGTCAGAACTCTAATTAAGGTGGGCATTCCAGTTATGGAAGGGCTCACCGAAGCTGAGGAGAGAATACTCAGAGATTCCATCTCTCTGGCCAGAAAGTTGAGAAAAGTTCGGCAGATGAAAATCGAGGAGGAGGGCTATGAAAACGATCAGCTCAAAACAGAGCTGTGAAAAAAAATTACACGCAGGCAGGTCTTCCAGCCCGGCAAGTCAAGTTTCTCGAAAGCCTTCAAATAATTATTGACAAATTATAGTAGCTTTTGTATAATTGCGATCAATATAAGAGACGGTCGCCTAATCCCTTTTGGACCGAATGGTGCTGGAGGGAGCGGAGGACCCAAAGATCTTTGGGGCGAATCTCCCTTAACGGGAGTAGGGTTAGCTCTTAATCCGAGCCCGACAGCTAACTTCGTAGGCGTGAAGAGAGGAACATCTTAACGGATGATTGATCCGTAGACTATAATAAGACCAAGGTTCCCTCTGGTCTTTTTTATTTTGAGGGAAGGGAAAATCTGCCATGAAAAATAAGATAAAAACTGGTTTGGGGCCGAATTTGGATCCTTCCGAACGGAGAAAGTCCCCGGGATCTGTAGGACCTGAACTTAGAAGGGATGTCTCTGTGTGGGGCTCTTATATGTGGGGTTTTGCGGATGTGGGAGCAGACACCTTCGTCGCCCTGGGATTGGTCATGGCATATGCTCAGGGAGCAACTAGTTTGGTCTTCGCCCTGGCAGGCATTGTATACATAATGATTGGGTTTGCTTACACCGAACTTGCCTCCGCATATCCGGTGGCAGGAGGAGGACCGTATTTCTGCCTGCGAGGCTTGGGGGATTTCTGGGGGTTTGTGGCTGGCTCAGCCCTGCTTTTGGATTACACCATAGATATCGCTCTTTTCGCCACCGCCTCCTCCGGGTATCTTAATTTCTTCATGCCTTTTGTGATCGGTCGGAGCATAGAAAGCTTCATCACCGATATAGGACCCTTTCACGGTGTAAATCCAGTATGGTGTGTGGAAACGTTGGTCTTGATCGGAATTCTAATCTGGTTGAACGTAAGAGGAATAAGAGAGTCTTCTTTTCTAAACGAAGTCATCGGCGTATTAGTAATCTTAACCGAGTCAGCACTGGTCATCATAGGCTTCCTCTTTGCCTGGAGACCCGAGCTTTTGGCTCACCAATGGAACACCCAATTCCCCTCCCCGAACAATTTCATGTATGGTTCCTCCATCGCCATAATCTCCTTTGTCGGACTGGAATCGATTTCACAGGCGGCTCAAGAAACTCGACGTCCTGCCACCATCATTCCGCGAACCTCCCTGACTCTGATATTCACCGTTTTCATCTTTGCGGTGGCGTTTTCTACTTTAGGGTTGGGGGTGCTTCCTTGGCAAGATTTTGCCAAAAGCATGGACAATCCAGTTGCTATCTTAGCTCATGCGCTTCCCTTTATTGGATTCGTGGCCGGACCTTTTGCCGCTGGACTTGGAGCATTGATTTTGTTCATCTCAGCCAACACCGGCGTGATGGGGGCTTCTCGCCTGACCTACTCTTTAAGCCAGTTCAAAATCATCAGTTCCTGGTTTGATAAGGTTCATCCCTCCTATCGCACACCCATCCGCACCATTTTAGTTTTCTCCGCCATCGGTGTGATCGAAACCATACTCTCGTTTCTCACCCCTTCCGCCATGGACACTTTGGGAAATATGTATGCCTTTGGAGCCACCTTGGGCTACACCATGGTGTTTATAGCACTGATAAAACTGAGGTTCTCCGATCCCTATTCTCCTCGCCCTTACAAGGTACCGGTCAATCTGAACATAAGATATAAGGGGAAAAAGGTCAGCCTCCCCATAATCGGAATAATTGGAACTTTGGGAGTGGCAACCATTTTATTTGAGGTGGTATGGACTCATTCCATAGGAAGAATTGCAGGTCCAGCTTGGATCATCTTTTGTTTCATATATTATGCCTGGTACAGGAGAAGACAAAAACTTCCAATTTTCAGAAGCGCCAAACACGATTGGGAGAAGGAACAGATAAACGTTTTGACCTCAGCTGAAGAATTTGACCTTTTAGAACAATATAAATTAGCCTTAGCAGAAAGGGATAAAAAGAGAGTGGAGTTGAAATGACCTTTTTCAGATCAGATCAGTCCATCTCTCCTACGCCGGATAAACTATCCCGAACCGACTATTTTCAGATCCTTACCAGTGTTTTGATGGTGATCTTAGGTATAACGATTCTATTTGGTTCGTTACGGGAAAATATCATGCTGATGCCTCTGTTCGTAGGCGGAGGATTTTTAGCTTTGGGTCTCTACAGGTTGAATTTCGTTATTAAGTATTTTAAGGGAAAACGAAAATGCAACCACAGGTAACTTTTCTTGGGGCTCTGCTAGCTGGATTGTTTACCATCTCCTTAGGGGGATTATTGTGGTGGATGCTTCATCCTCCCAAACAAATTCAATCGGCGGTGGCGAAAGCTCGGCATGCAGTGGGAGCTTTCAAGCGAATCTTGGTTCCCACATCCGGGGTGTCCTATTCGGAGAAAGCTATCGAATTAGCTTGCCGATTGGGAGTAGAACAAAAGGCGGAGATCCTCTTAACATACGTTTTGGAGATTCCGAGAACTCTTCCCTTAAATGCTCCCATTCCCCAAGCAGAAAAGGAAGCACAGGAAGCTTTAAATAGAGGAAAGGAGATCGTGGAACTGCATCGTTTAACTCCCATACTTAGGCTGGAAAGAGCAAGAGAAGCAGGAGAGGGAATCGTTAAGATTGCCAGAGATAATGACGTAGATGTTATAGTCTTAGGAATGCGCCCCACCTGGCGAGGAAGTCAAACTGGATGGGGAAAGACCACCGACCTGCTTTTACGAAAAGCTCCCTGCGAGGTGGTTATAGACAAATTGCCGGAATAGTCAACAGATTTATGCAGGAGTCTTTTGAAAAAATGAAGCAAAGGGTCGAATAAAGGTGTCCACCTTACCAAAAGTCAATAGTTCACATCTCGGTAAGCAGGGGTTCCAGCCCTGCCCCATGGATCCCGGGACAAAGGAAGCTTTTCAGGGATTTCATGCAAATAAGGCAGGGACAGATCATGATCCGCCCTACCTTATCCGTTTACTCCATTATTAACCTTAAAGGAGAATTTATGAAAGTAGTGATATTAGGATGCAGTCGGGTGGGGGCAATGTTAGCCACACAAATGGCTAAAAATGGAAATGACGTGACGGTGATTGATTCTAAGGAAAGCTCATTTGTCAGGCTTCCTAAAGATGTAAAAATAAAAAAAGTATTAGGGATGGGAGTGGAAGAGGATACATTGAGGGGAGCAGAGATAGAAAAAGCAGACGTCTTTTTGGCTTTGACTAACAGTGACAATACCAACATCACGGCTTCTCAGATGGTAAAACAGAAATTTAAGATCGCAAAGGTGGCAAGTCGGGTATATGACCCTCAAAGAGCCAAGGCTTTTCAGGAACTGGGACTTGATGTAATCTGCCCTACTGTAATGACGGTGGAGAAATTCTTAGAATTTTTGAAATCTAAATAGATTTAATCTTTGTAGCTTATAAGCGAGGTGGAATCCAAAGAATTGTCCAAGCTTTTCCGCAGGAGCAAAGGACTTGATCCATTCCCTTTTTCACCCTCTTCTTTTGTGAAAAATCCAAATTTGGCTCCTGCGGAGAGGTGAAGCGAAAAACAGAACACTCAGACAAACCTTTTGGGTTTGCCCAAAACCTGTAAAAATTGCATAAGAGGTTGATCTCATGTATATTATTATCGTAGGTGGCGGAGACTTAGGTCTCTCCCTTACCAGACTCCTTCAGGAAGAAGGGCACGAGGTGGTTCTGGTGGAGAAAGACCCAGCGCGCTATGCCAAGCTTTCAGATGAGATGGGAGAAGCGGTGATAATGGGAGATGGCGCAGAGCTGGGAACCCTTCTGGATATGGGGGCTAACCGGGCAGACGTTCTGGTGGCGGTGACCGGCACAGATCAGGACAATCTGGTCATATGTCAGTTAGCTAAACTCATCTATCTCATCCCCAGAACCATTGCCAAGGTGAACGATCCCAGAAATGAGGAGCTTTTCTCATCGTTGGGCGTGGATGCAACCGTGTCCAGCACCAAGATCATCGCTTCCTTGATCGAAGAGAAGATAGATGCTGGCATGGCTATACCTCTTCTGGCATTTAAAGAGGGTGGGGTGGAGATATTCAAAACCCAGCTTTCCAAAGAATCATCTTTGATAAACAAAAAGATTTCCAAGCTTAAACTGCCCAAGGATTGTATAATCATCGCAGGCTTGAGAGAAAATAAGGTGATAATTCCCAAAGGCGATACCGTCTTTCGTGAAGGTGACACGATCATTATTTTGATAAAAAAGGAAGGAAAGGAAGCATTCAAACGCCTCTTTCTGGAAGCTGTGTAAATAAAGGATCTCGTAGGGACAGCCTCATTTGTCATTTGACTCAAATGAGAGTCAACTGACCTTGTGGCCGTCCACAACTCGAACAGGGACACGCACTGTCCCTACATATTTCCGGCTCAGACAATTTTTTGCCAAGCTTGTAGGGGCAGATCATGATCTGCCCCTACCTTTAAGAATTCCCATGGCGGTCCTTAGGAGATGTTTTACTTACGAAATAGCCCCCTCACCTATCCCTCTCCCCGGTGGGGAGAGGAAATGGATAATGGGGGGCTGTTGCCGAAGTCAGGTTGTTGGGCTAACTATGCCTATCGGTTTAAACGCCTAAGGGCGTATGATGTGACAAATCAGGGATCGATGCATCAGCCAACAGACTGGTTACGCTCCAGTAACTTTGCAGCTTTGCCTTCTGTCAAATCGTCGAGAACTGCACCTGATTTCAGCGTGTTGATCTCAACTAGTTCGTAAAGTTCAAAACGTTCCTGAGCAATCCTTAACCCCTCAGATGCTTTGTTCTTTTCTATTACCTCACCTGGTGCCACAAAGCCAGTATCCGCGAAGTCAGAATAAAGAGACAACTGTCTATCTTTTTCAAGGCGAGAAATTAACCCATCAAGCTTCGCCAATTTACCCGCGAGACAAGAGCCAGCTAATCCAAGCATCTCTAAGTGCATCGCTCGCCGCGCTTTCAGCTTGTGGCTCCGGTAGTCTTTCCAGAATTTCTTCCATATCCCTCCGTTGGTGCAGGAGTTGAACCCCCGTCCCAGCATGTGTATCTTGAGTTTACTCCAAAACGTGGATATTCCTCTTGGCGCACATATCTTTTAATATCTTGGGCCATACGGTGACACTGACCTCTCCTAAATGTGCCTTCCGGAGCAGAAGCATATAGGTGCGAGACTGCCCGATGCCACCACCAATGGTGAGAGGAAGTTCGTTGTTTATGATTCCCTGATGGTAGGGCGTTTTGAGCAACTCCAACTGTCCGCTCATCTTCAGTTGCTTTTTGAGCGTTTCGGCATTGACCCTTATGCCCATTGAGGTTAGCTCATGACGGCGTCTGGTCACAGGATTCCAGACAAGTATGTCGCCATTAAGACCATGCATGGGTCTACCATCCTCTGAGGTTGTTTCTGTGATCCAGTCATCATAATCCGCTGCCCTCATTTCATGTGGATAGCCATCTTTAAGAGGCCAACCCACCCCTATGATGAAGATGGCGGGATATTCCTGCAGGATCTTTGTCTCCCGTGCCTTACGCGGCAGGTCGGGATATTTATCCAGAATATCTTCAGCATGTATGAAGGTAAGCTCCTGGGGCAAGTTGGGGTATTTGTCCGTCTTTAACTGAGGATACATATTTTGAACGAAGGTTTCAGCGTCCTTTAGAACTTTCCATATCTTTCTTACCACCTTCTTGAGGTAATCGAGGTTGCGCTGATCCTCGGTTATGACCTGCTCCCAATCCCATTGATCCACATAGCAACTATGATCATGATCCAGGAAGTAGTCCTTTCGCACAGCCCGCATATCCGTGCAAATGCCCTCACCCGGTTTCATTCCATATTGCTTCAGTGCAACCCGCTTCCATTTTGTTGCGGCCTGGACCACCTGGGCATCGATGGGATGATTATCGTGATCGGTGGAGATGTGGACCTGGATGGGGGTGCGTGAACCATCCCGATCCAGCATATCGTTTACCCCACTCTCAACATCTACAATTAAAGGAACCTGCACCATCATCAGGTTAAGTTCTCTGCACAGGTTTTCCTCGATATAGCTTTTCACTGCAAAAAGAGCTTTCATGGTCTCTTTTCGATCTAAGATCGGTCTGTAATCATTGGGCAGGATTTTCTCCAGCTCTTCGTAGCTCCCAATTCCGGGTCCTGCTAAGTCTGCCTTCTTATCGGCTGTTGCCATTGCTTCTACCTCCTTTTTTGCACGTCGGTTATTTTATACAAAATGAATAATCAAAATGCCGTAATTCGTCTAACCGATTGATTCAAAAAATTTTCTTTTTTCCATTCCTTTAAGCTTTATATGGTACAATTCTTTCTGACAAAAATCAAGAGAAAAAGACCTAACACCCCACAATTGCTCTTGGATGCGTAATATTGCAACCTCAGCTCTTCTTTCATTTGGTGAATCTAAAAAATTTGACCTTAACACATGGATAGGCTTTCAGCCTCGGTTGGTCCCTTCACTTCCCAGGCCTGATAACGGTCACCGAGTTAGTAAACAGGGTGGAGTTAGGAATGAGTATCTTTTTCCCTTCCGCTTGAAGCGTGGTATATCGGAGATCCATCCCCACCACGATCCCATCAAAGCCTGCCACGGAAATATGGTCATTCAGCTGGAAAGGATGATAGATCATGATGAGTGCGCCGGCAAGAAAATTAGACAGAGTATCCTTGAGAGCAAATCCCAAAGCGAAGCCAGTAAGCCCCAAGCCAGCTACCAGGGCATTAACGTTAACGCCCATCCTCCCCAATGCCATTACCCCTCCCAAAATTATCAAAACTCCTTGAACCGATCGCCCGATCAAATTAAAGGCATCTCTTCTACTTGGAACTGTGATTCTTCCTATGCGGCCTAAGATACCTTTGCTGATTGTGCCCAACAACCAGAATACGAAAAAAACAAGCAAAGAGACCACAGCTTTGGGTGCGAAGATCGCTATCTGATGGACTAACCTTACCAGCTCTTTCCATATCTCTTCCATGGGCAGAACCAGATAACAGATTTATCTATTCTTATAAGCCTCACTGAGTTGAATAAAAAATCAAGTTTTTATGAGAACCTTTCCGGCAAATCATCAGAACAGAGAGAATACAATTTTCGAGCCGTCCTTCATCCGAATGGAGAAACCAAGCAAGTTCTACCTGTCAAGTTTTCAAGGAAAGTTTTTTACTAAAATAATTTGACTTTTGGAGATCATTGGACCGTGGAGCTGTATTTCGGCAAATTGCAAGGATGGTTTTAGCCTTTTAATTTTATCTTCTTTAACTCCTTGATTAAACTTTTCGAAACCTCTTCCCGATTTTGCTTGGTAACCTCAATGACTTTTACATCCGAGCGAGCTTTTACCTTCTGGGCAAAGGGATGGCGGGCTGAGGTGATGGTGCCCAAAACGGGGTTGTTTGCATCCAGTGCCTTCTCCACCACAGCCTGAAATTGAGGTGAGAGAAGCTCCATCTTTCCGATCTCATCTATCACAATTATCTTTTTCTCCATCAGACACATCTGAATCTCTTTCACTCCTATCCGGTTAAGGGTATAGATCCCCACCCCATACTTCCCCACCTTATACCTGCTTTTAAAATTGCGATGGGCTAATACCCCTTTAAAGCCAGAAAAGGTAACAACGGCAAATCCCATACGCATGTTGTTTTCACGTATCTCCTCGGTATAAAATCCTCCAGCCGGAAGTTTTAGTTCCTCCACGATCCTTTTTATGATGGTGGTCTTTCCTACGCCTGGATGACCGGTCAAGAGGTAATTCATAAAGACACCCCACTGAAGAAACCCAAAAGAATTTTTTGCGCCTAAAGATTACATATTTAAACGGAAATTGTCAAATAGAAATTTCACCCTATTTAGAGAATTTTCTACTTAATTTCTTCCACAACAGATTCCATTTATGGAGAGAAAAGAAGCTAACAAAAGAAACATGCTTGTCCCCAAATTTTCACCTGAAGCATCATTTCAACAGAAGAGCCTTTTTGGTTAGCTTTTGATCTTTTACCTTTAGCTGGTAAAAATAGATGCCACTGGGAACTTCGCTCCCATGTTCGTTTCTTCCGTCCCATATGATCTGATATTCACCAGAAAATTTGTTCTCATTCACCAGAGTTCTCACCCGCTCACCTAAGACGTTATATATCTTCAAAGTTATGTGAACTGGTTGAACCGATTCAGCATTTATCGTGTATTGAATTGTGGTACTCTCATTGAACGGATTGGGAAAATTTTGATAAAGAACAAAGCTTGAGGGCAAGCTTCCCTCATCATGGAAACCTTCCACCTCGGTTCCCATGTAGCTTATCTGATTGAAATATATGCTGAAGCCCAACCCAGGGACGCGATTGTCCCTCCACACCGAATAAAGATAAAAAGCTTGTAGATCTATATCTGGAAAGTCCTGCAAGGCACTGCCAAAATCGCCATTTAACCTTCTATTGACGCCCTGAGGGACTCCATTCAAAAATGTTTGAAAATAAATGTCTGAGCCAGACATTCGATGATCACTCCAAGCCACCACAAAATATCCATCATCGGACAATCCTACTCTGGAGTTTTCTGGAGAAGCCAAAGGATCGTCCACCACCGGTATATTGGAGTCGACAGGGGAACCGGAATCATCATATCTCTGAGCAAAGATCATAGTTGAAGAAAGATGGGGCTCGGTCCAGCTTACCACAAAATCTCCCCTTTTGTTCAAATCCAGATCCGCATTATACTGGGAGGGGTCAGATCTATCGCAATGGACTGGAAAGTTGGTTCCGATCTTCGTGCCGTCACTGGCAAATCTCTGTATATAAATCTTATCTTTCCCTTCTCTGCCATCCTGCCAAGCGACCACAAATCTCCCAAGGCTATCTGTGGCAATCACCGGAGAAAGATGATGCACGCCTAAGGTGTCATCGTTTACCTTAAAGCATGTATCAAGAGGTTCTCCGGCAGACGAGAAAAGTCTTCCGTAGATGTTGGTTGCGGTCCCATCGGTGGCTGACCACACCACCACGAAACCGCCATCTGGTGAGGCATCGCAACAGGGAGTTAAGTTGCTGATCATATCAGAGCAGTTTACTTTAAAGTTTTCTCCGTTCGGATTTCCTGAATGGTCGAACAACTGGGCATATATGTTTAAGAAATTTTCACCAGCATCTTCCCACACCACCAAAAAATTTCCAAAATCATCACAAGCTATGTCTGGATGTCCGTGATATACCCGACCTATGCTATCGTTGACCATATAATCGTCCCCTTGGGGATTGCCGTTTTGGTCGAAACTTCTCATGAAAATATCAGGACCGCCTCTTCTAAAATCCTCCCAGACCACCACGAATCCTCCATTCTCTTTTGTAGCTATTTTAGGTAAATTTTGGTTGGCTCCTATCAGATCATCATTTAAAAGAAGATTGTTTCCATATGGAAATCCATCTGAGGTGACCGTTTGAGCATAGATATCATAATCTCCACTACGTTTGTCCATCCAGGCAACCACAAAACTCCCACCAGGGCTTGAGGATAGGGCCAGGCTATGCCGTTCTCCTTCGGTAGATTGCAGACTGCTTAACCTCAGAGCCTCACCCAATGGCTGACCCAGACTATCTAATCTTTGAATATATATGGCGGGGTCGTCAAGATCGTATTCCGTCCAAGCAATGATATACCTCCCCGATGTATCCGAGACGATCAGAGGACTTTCTCGAATCACGGAGCTTGTTTCAGGGGTAATGTAAAAAATAACTGTATCGTCCAGAGGGTGGTCAAACGACAGCAAACGAGCAGATACGACCCCATCTCCTTCCCTTGAATCGATCCAGGTTACCATGAATCTGTTGTTGGGTCCCATGCTTACACAAGGATTCACTTGATCCTCGTTTAATGAGTCCAGGCTCACCAAAATATTATCTGCTAATTTAGTTCCAATCGAATCAAATCTCTGAGCAAAAATGTCTGCATTCATGTTACGAAAATCAGTCCAGACGATCACAAAATCTCCGGAAGGACCTACCGAAACCTTCGGCGACTGATGGGTGGTGCTTCCCTCATCATCATTGACCTTAAAGCTTGCTCCCAGTGGATTTCCGGAAGAATCGAAGAGACGAACATATATGTTGTTACCTTCCCTGTTGTCCTCCCACACCACCACCAGCTTACCATCCCTGCCAGCAGAGACGGCAGGAGCCCAGCAGGTGTATGGAATGGGAGAATCGTTTATCTGAAAGACCGCACCGATGGGCATAAGGTCTTTTCTGAATTTTCTTCCATAGATATCAAAGTTCTCCTCATCAATCCAAACCACCACAAAGCAGGTATCATCGATAATTGACCCACTGGGAAGCCACTGATCCTTGGGAAAATCTTCTGCGCCCACCTCTTGGTTATATCCAACCGGCGTGCCCTCAAAGGTATTCCTTTGAGCGAAGATATCCAGATCGCCATCTCTTTCATCCTCCCAGACGGCAATGAAGCTCCTATCTGCGAACATACAGATGACTGGATTTTTTTGATTGAACGAGCTGGCATAACCTTCCTGATTAACCTGCATATCGGGAATATCGAGGATGCTTGCTATCTGCATAGCTTGAGGAGATGTGGCATCTTTTTTGGAAAATGATCCCTCGTTCGACAAGTTGAAGCCTGCGGTTTCACCCCTTTGATCCTTTTGATACGTAGTTAATTCTGGGGGTTTTTCTTTAGCTGGAGTTGAGCAGATGTGCCTGAGTTTACTTTTTACAGGGTGATCCCCCAACGGTTTTTCTGAATGAGGTGAGGCTATGTCCAAATCAATCGGGCAGCCCGTTGGCCCGATAAACCAGAGGATGACAAACGTTGTTACCAATGGTTTTATCCTCATCTTTTTGCTTCCTTTTATTCATAAGATCATTAGCAAGCTAAAATTCAGCGACCAAGCTCTTAACCAATTCTTCGTGGCTTTTCCAGATATTCTGAACTTGTAACCGCTCCACCCTAAGCAAACTGACAAACTGAATGCTTTCTGGCACCTGCCAGAAGTGGTTTAGATCATTCCCCCTCCTCTCATCAATTGAAATCTGAAGTCCCATTCAGTTTTCCTATAGGACTATAACCTGTTTCTGTAAAAGGTCAATCAAATTTTGGCAACCACCCATCTGGGACGAGGTTACCCAGAAGGTCTTCTCCCCTGATTTTTACAGAATGAATTTGTGGTGATTTATCGGCTGAGATTTTTAAAAAAAGAGAGTTTGGTTTTCAAATAAGCTAAATTGGAAACCATCTTATTTAAGGACCAACACTTTTTTGATTTTTCTTTCCAACCTTGATCTTCGATATTCTAAGGAGCAAAGCATCCTTTGGTATCCTGAAACAGAAGAGAGTGAAGGATCAAACCTTAACTTAAAAAGTGCTCTTTCTACCAAAGATAATGCCTTGGGGTAGTCTTTTTTCCCATGTTCATAATATTTGGCTAACTCCTCACAAGCAGAAAAAAGGAAAGGAAAATCTTCCTCTGTTAGATGTTCCCATATGTTCATCGCCTTATCCATATATCCTGTCTTTTTATATGCTGAAGCCAAATTGAGCTTAATTTTTAAAAGCCACTTGTCTGGAATCCCTTTAACCAAGGCTTGCTCAAAACATTTTACGCTTGCTGAATAATTTTTCAGCTTCTGAAAAATTTTTCCCAAGCTGTATAAATCCACCGGGTCCTCAATCCCAGGTTGATCCAAATTCTCCAGCGTTCGATCGATCAGAACAGTAAGTTTTAAAAGGGAGAGAACATCATAAACGTTATGACGAAATACAGCAACTAATGGCTCGGCTTGTCCAGTTCTTAGATAGTCAAAATACAACCGTGGAATCAAAAAGCTTGGCACATCTATTTCTCTTCTCAGCATCAGAATCTTCTGTTCTATGTTGCTTAGGCTACACTCCCCGATTCGTCTTTTCCATAAACGCCGACAGGGAAAAAGAAGATCCAGATGAAGCCATCTTTCGGGATCAAAATCCAGGCGATGAACGATCCACCTGTTTTCCAGAAGTGGCAGATCATAACTTTTTCCATTGAAGCTTACCAAAAATCTGAATTGACTCAACCTTTCCATTACAGCGAAAAGAATAGCTTTCTCCTGATGGAAATCCTGCATGAAATACTGTTCAACTAAAAATCCGTCCTTAGAGATATATCCTAATCCGATCAAGAAGGCACAGGTTCCAACCCCTCCAGCCAGTCCGGTGGTCTCACAATCAAGGAAAACCGCCTCTCTGAGATCAAAAGATCTCAATTCTTCCTGTGTAGGGCTGGACTTTTTGGATGAGCAAATCCGCGCTAACCATTCTCCTCGGAAATCTCCAGAAAGGACCGGCCTGCTTGTGCGATCCAGATCCGCCGGCTCAAGCCTTCTTTTCACCATCACAAATTCACCAAATCCATTGCGAGCCATCTTACCATTCAAAAAACCAATAACTTGGCTTTGAGACCTTGGGGCATCTGCACCTCTTTGTGAGGTAAAACCAAATCCAGCTAAATTTTTTAGTTTTTCTTCTAGCTCCATAACTTTTTCTGAGAAAATGAAGATCCATTTACCTGACAGTGGTTTTGCTTACTCCGTTTGTGCTCCTTTTTAATTTCTCCACTAAAAGATAAGCCTTTGTGATGTCTCTACCCAGATGATCCACTTTATGAGCATCCGAACCGAAGGCAACTATCTTCACTCTCTTTTTCAAAGCCAGGACAAGAATCTTTTGCCCGGGACAGAATTCCTTAAGCCCCTTTCGCAATACCCCGGTATTTACTTCAATCCCCACATCTTTTTTGGCCATGAGTTCTAAAATCGGTTCTACAAAACCTCGATGGGCCACCAAAACCTCTTTTCCATAAAAACCCAGACCATATTTTTTGTATACATCCAGGTGAGCTATGGCATCGAAAAGCTCACTTTTCACCGCATGTTTTAGGTTCTCATAATATTGTGAGACCATCTCCTCCAGACTTTTCCTTTTGAAATATTTTTCCGCCTCGTTGGATGCGGTGATGGCAATATGGTCCAGGCAATGCACCGCACCTAACCGATAGTCCAGATCAAAACCAGCCAGCTCCTCTCTTAATCTTTCCTCAATGTGTGGCGAATAATCCACTTCTAAACCTGCTTTCACCGAAAGTCCTTGGGAACCATATTTTTCCTCGGCCCTTCTTACCTCCTCCGTGTATCTTCTAACGCTATCTTTGGATAATGGAACTACCTTTCCCTCTATCCGCATGAAAGGATCTATATCCTTTCTAAATGGGTCCGTATCGTAGTGGGTGGTAAAACATATCTCTTTTAAGCCCAACTGCAACGCCCTTTGACAATATTCATCTATGCTACCTGTGGCATCGAGAGAGTAGTCGGGATGAACATGATAATCGGCTTTGCGCAATTGGCTTAATTGGGTTGATGGCATAAACGAAATCTTAGAAACCGGCTTCCACGTTAGAAAATAGCCGTCAGCAATAAGGATTTAACGTCTTAGATGCAAGGCAGCTTTTTGATGGGAGAGATGAAGTCGCCTTCAAGTCAGAAAAGGGTTGTTCCTCCTTTCCTCCCCGATGGTGGAGGCAGGTCCATGCCCTGGGTAGATCAAACAATCGTCTCCCCTGTTCAACAATTTGTTTTTAATGGAGTCCATAAGCTGATCAAATGAGCCACCGGGTAAGTCCGTTCTTCCAATCGATCCTGCAAAAAGGCAATCTCCAACAAAGATCATCCTCTGCCCAACAAGGGAGATTCCTCCCGGGGTGTGTCCGGGCGTATGCAGAACTTCAAGGCTAAATTGCCCGAAACATATCCTATCTCCCTCCTGCAACGTTCTATCTGCCCCACAGGGCTCAGCTCCGCTTTCCAGAAGAAACGGCTGGGACCGACCCGCCGACGACAGCATGAATGCATCCTTCTGGTGAATTAACACCTCTGCATTAGTTGCCCTCCTGAGCTGAGCCACAGCGCCGATGTGATCAAAATGTCCGTGAGTCAGAACTATATATTTGAGCCTCAACTTCAGCTCCTTTAATGTTCTCTCTATCTTCTCAAAATCTCCGCCCGGGTCTATGACTACCGCCTCCTTGCTCTTTTCGTCGCCCAACACATAACAGTTGGTTTCAAGCGGACCCACGCAAAGGGTTTTCAGGATCAAATCTTTGCTCCCTCCACTCTGAGCAGTTTTTTCTTAAGATCCAATCCCCCTCCGTATCCCCCTAAACTCCCATCCTCTCTAATCACCCGATGACAGGGGATGATTATGGGAAGGGGATTAGCCCCGCAGGCTGATCCCACAGCTCTGGCTTTATTCTTACCTCCAACCTGTTTGGCTAACCACCCGTAGCTTCTGGTTTGTCCGGAAGGAATTTTAAGCATCGCCTTCCAGACCTTCTTCTGAAAAGGGGTACCTCCTGTTAAATCCAAAGGCTCTTTGAAGCTAACCTTCTTGCCGGCGAAATAAGACCTCATGGTTTTTTTCAAAGATGAAAATTTCTCATCGTCTCTTTTCAAATCGATCGTCTCATCCCTGCTCAGTGCTGAAAAAAACTTTTGCCATCTGCTTTGGGGATAGGTGAGGAAACTTATCCCTTTGTTGGTTCGGATGGCAAGTATCTTCCCTACGGGAGATTTAAAAGTGGCATAGTAGAGTTCCATCGCTTCTCCTTTACATGTTTGAGCTGTTCTCTTGCATGATAGGAGCTCCTCACCAGAGGAGCGGATTCCACATGAACAAATCCCATCTTTTCCCCGATCATCTTTAGCCGGGTGAATTCATCCGGATGGTAAAACCTTACCACAGGGAGATGGTTCCCAGAAGGACTCAAATATTGTCCGATGGTTAAAAGCTCACAGCCTGTCTCCTTCACATCGTGCATCAATTGTATTATCTCATCCCAGCTCTCTCCCAATCCCAGCATGATGCCCGATTTGGTGATGATTTTATCGTCAATCTTTTTGACATTAACAAGCAGATTGAGCGATCTTTGATAACTCGCCCCCCTCCTCACCTTTCGATAAAGTCTTTTGACCGTCTCCATGTTATGATTCACCACGTCTGGCTTCTGTTGTAAGACTATCTTCAAGGATTCAAATGATCCAGCAAAGTCAGGCACCAACACCTCCACCTGAGGAGGGGGAGCCAGCTCCTTAATCTTTTTTATGGTTTGAGCAAATATCGAAGCCCCGCCATCTGGAAGATCATCTCTGGTCACCGAGGTGATCACCACGTATCGCAATTTAAGTTCTCCCACAGCCTCCGCTACCCTTCTCGGTTCATCTTCATCCACCGGCTCGGGAACGCCTCTTTTTACATCACAGAATTTACATCCCCTAGTGCAGATCTCTCCTAAGATCAAAAAGGTAGCGGTTCCCTGTTCGAAGCAGAGGCTTCTGTTGGGGCAGTTTGCTTCCTGACACACCGAGTGTAGCCTCAAATTGGCAAGAAGCGATTTTATTCTCCGATAGTTCTTACCCCAGGAAATTCTGACTTTTAACCAAGGTGGGCGATCAACCTTCACAAAACCTCCAAAACGAACGTTGACTTTAGCCTTCCAACAATTTAAATTAAGATAAAGTTTGAGCACCAAAAAGCAAGATCAAATATAAATAATGTGTCAGAAAGCTTCTGCATACATAAGTTCGTTCAAAGAAAGGGGAAAAATATGTCAGAAGGACAAGTATACGATCTGATCATCATCGGCGGAGGTCCTGCCGGATTGACCGCGGGGATATATGCCACCCGAGCTAAATTAGATACTCTGCTTTTTGATCGTCTCAATCCGGGGGGACTGGTGGCATCCACCGACTGGGTGGAAAACTATCCCGGCTTTCCCGAGGGAATCACCGGCGCTGAGCTGATGAAGAAGATGGAGGAGCAGGCAATAAAGTTTGGTTTAAAGATAATGCCCTTTAAAGAAGTTCATTCTGCACACTTTAAGGGTCGAATCAAAATCATAAGGGTGGATAACGAGGAATACAAAGCTAAAGCAGTAATTCTGGCTTCCGGAACCGAACCTAAAAAATTGAACATTCCCGGAGAGGAGAAATTTAAGGGAAAAGGTGTTTCCTACTGTGCCACCTGTGATGGTCCCTTTTTTAAGGACAAAGACATCGTCATGATCGGCGGGGGAAGCTCTGGCATCCAAGAGGGATTGTATTTGACCAGATTTGTTAAAAGCATTTCCGTGATCGAATTCATGCCCCATCTGAACGCCGAAAAGATTCTGCAGGAGAGAGCAAAAAAACAACCCAAGTTTAAATTCTTCTTAAACCACATGGTCACCTCCATAAATGGAGAAAATCAAATAGAATCGGTTACCATCAAAAGTCGGCAGACCAACCAAGAGAAGACCATACCCGCTCAGGGGGTGTTTGTCTATGTGGGATGGAATCCAAAAACAGAATTTTTAAAGGGACAGGTCGATCTGGATAGATGGGGTTATGTGATTGCTGGAGGGGATACCAAAACTTCCGTTCCCGGGGTATTTGCTGCCGGCGACGTGAGACAGAAAACATTAAGACAGATCACCACCGCCACAGCAGATGGCGCCGTCTCCGCCTTCATGGCGGAAAAATATATTGAGGAACAAAAATCATCTACGGATTAAACAGATTAAAACCCATATGTTTTGATACATCAGCACTGACAGATGTCGGTGTTTTCTGGTTGGGTAACTTTTCTTCACATTCTGCGAAGGATCTCAAAACCTTCTATCGAGCATCAAATAATAAGAAGTTAGTGGAATTTAAGACCCTCCATTTTACTGGAGGTAGTAGGACCGACATCTTTTCCCGCCTGTCTCTGTGGGCTGGAAGCCCCACATACTTGATCATATCAAAATCCTCCGAATGGGCAAATAGAGTAATTTTCGATGCCTCGACTTAGGAATCGGTAAGAGGTCGGATATGATTGAAGCATCCTTTTAATTCTCTATCCCCTTCTGAGCAGGCACTCCCTTTTTGAAAGGATGTTTTATCTCTTTTACCTCTGTAACCAAATCGGCAAGCTGAATTATCTTTTTGGGTGCACCTCGACCGGTGAGAATCAGATGGAGATCAGAAGGTTTTTTTTTAATCAGTTCAGCTACTTCTTTAACGGTGAGAAGTTTCTTATCTAAGGCGATATTTATTTCATCCAAGACAATGATGTGGTATTTTTTGGAAAGGATTTGATCCTTTGCGAACTTAAAAGCTCGTTTTGCAGCTTTCACATGTTCTTCAAAAGGGAATCTGTCCCCTTTGATCTTGACGTATCCTTTTCCCATGGTTTTAATTTCGATCCCGCAATCGAACTTCTTCACGAATTTCAATTCACCATATCCTCTAAAGCTTTTTATGAATTGAATGATTAAAGTCTTCTGGCCATGACCCGCCGCCCGCAGTGCCATTCCTAAAGCGGCGGTTGTCTTTCCCTTACCATTGCCAGTGTAGACTATCACCAATCCTTTAACGTTTTTATTCTTCATCTTTTTTAGGGCAAGCTCGTGGAGAAAATCTCAGATATGAAACCTCATCCTGTCGATCTCCCATCTCCATGAAATGAAGAAAGGATAGGGGGTGAGGCTAAAAAATAAGGGTTTTGCCTCTTATCTATTTACCACCGCTCTGATTATGTTTTCGTCCACATTGAATTTTCTCAGAAACTCCTCCCTTTCCTTCTTCATCTTCTCCACCCAGGCTCTATACTGCTCACCCCGACCTTTTTTTTCGTAGAAGATCTTCGGATTCAAAATCTCTTTGGGCACTTCGCTTAAAAGCTCAGCGTTTTCCGGCGCATCCACATCTACGATCTCATATCCAAAATCTGGGTCTTTCTTCCATTTTACCTTTCCGGAAAGCATGGCTCCAAGCATGGCGGAGGAATGAGGGATTTTCACTTTGAGTGCATCTCCCTTCTCTTCGTCCTTTTGATCTCCCCCCACATATCCGGTATTCATCAACCAAGTCTGTAAGCCCGGCAATTTGGTCGCCAGCTGGCTGAATCTTTTGGCTTGCAAGCCATATGGACTGGGAAAGAATGGTTGCGTAAACGGCGAGCGGGTTTTGCCCCTCTCCTTGCCCGCCGCAGAGGTTTTTGAGGTTTCACCTAACATGAAATAACCAGCGGCCAACTCTGCCGTTGGAAAACGAACTATCCCTGGAACTGCCGCATCCGGACCCTCGTCCCGGTTCAAAATTCCCAGCGATCTCAGTGGAGGAATGTCATCGAAGCTGGCCGCATCCTTAATTGCTTTCATGGGGATGATGGATCTGCCATTCTGGGTCCACACGGTAAAATCCCATCCATCTTGAGGAATATCATACTCATCCACCACATCATCTATTTTGACCTTTCCATTGATGAAGGCTTCAACGTTCTCTGGAGGTGCTCCAGTTTCGATAAGAAGGGGCTTAAGACGGGCCACCTCCTCCGGGGTGAGTCGTGTCTTGCTGAAATCGAAAGTGCCATCTGGATTGGGGAAGACGTTTTCCACCCAAGCGTCCGGATGGGTGGTGCCAGCATAAAGCACCGGCTCCGACTCTTTGGTTAGACCGAAGGTTTTGGCAAAACAACCATTCTCAGTTATTGATACCGTTCCATCTGGCCATATCACGATCATATCATCCTGAATGGGCTGAGCCAGCTCGCCTTGTTTGCTGAAGGTGGTGGTAGTCTTGCCCGTGCCGGAAAGTCCCATTATGCCCATGGTCATGGCTTTCCCATCTATGGTCACCTTCTTGGCCCCAGCGTGAAGAACCAAACCACCCAATCTGTATACATATTCGTTTAGCATCCGTAAAGCGCCCTTCTTCGTCTCGCCGAAATAATCTGAGCCTATCACATAGGTGATCCAGTTCTCTAAGTCGACCAGCATAGCCAGGTTGCCCGGCATATCCTCAAGGCTTAACCCCGCGGTATAAACCAAACGAAATTTCGGTTGAAACGGTTGACTGAGTTGTTCCTTGCTTTCTATAGCCGAACGGGGAAATGCAAGCACCTGTTGCATGCCCGCCAGATTGGCTCCCTCCAAGGTATACAGCCACTGTATGGGAACTGCTCCTTTGCCATATCCATAATATGCGTTGATGGCAATAAGGGTGCCCTGCTCCTCGATGTAAGCCTTCTGTCTTTTTATAAGCTCGCTGGCTTTGGCTGGGTCGATGATGTTCCCGGAGTAATTGTCTTTTTCCGACTCAGGGGCGATGCAGTAGGTTAAGTTAGCCTTCCTTGCCTTAAGTCGAGTAATCTTGTCGATGTTGCCATAGGCAGTCTTCATTATGGCTGGAGTATGTTTTAAGGCCAGCTCTCGAAGTTCCGCCTGGGAGGGGTTGGTTATGTAGGTCACCTCGTAAGGTGTTTCATTAAGATCAATCTTTTCCATAGTTGACATACTTGACTCCTTTTTTGTTTAGTCTCATATATCTGATTCAAAACTCCTCTATGCTTCTTACCCTTATTTTTCTAATTTGCCTTCTTCAGGTGGCGGAGGAATTATACCTGATTCCATCAGAATTTTAGTTTGGTCTCGGGCGCGCTTTATGGTACTTGCGGCTTTCTCAAAAAGCTCCTTTTTTGATGCTTTGATTTTTGCCAGCCTTTGTTCAATCGCCATAAGACCCACAGCCACAGCAACCTTAGGATAAACCTCCCAATCTTCCATGGTGGGAATGAGATGGTCTTCGTCCAGACCTTTATCTGCAGCTGTCTGAGCCAGCTCATGTGCGGCGGCGGTGCACATCTCATCGGTGATGGTGGAAGCTCTGACATCCAGCACTCCCCGGAAGATCCCGGGAAAGCCCAAGGAATTGTTCACCTGATTGGGAAAATCCGATCTTCCCGTGGCTACGATCCTGGCTCCGGCTTGTTTAGCCTCCCAGGGCCAGATCTCTGGGATAGGATTGGCACAGGCAAAAACTATGGCATCTTTCCTCATGGAGGAGATCCACTCTTTCTTTATAAGATCTGGACCAGGAGCCGAGTAAGCGATACATACATCGGTATCTCTCATGCTCTCAGGAATCCCTCCTCTCCTTCCCTCCTCGTTGGTAATTCGGCAAAAAGTATAGCGGGGGTCTCCTCTTCGGTATTCTTTTCTCTCGGGATGGAGTATTCCGTTTATGTCACACATTATCACATTTTCTGGTTTCACCCCCGCAGAGATCATCAGCCGAAGGCAAGCCACGCTGGCGGCGCCAGCCCCAATCATGGAGACCTTTATCTGATGGATCTTCTTACCCACTATCCTCAAAGCATTAATCAATGCCGCCAAAGTCACCGTGGCTGTTCCCTGTTGATCATCATGCCACACAGGGATTTTGGCTTCGTGCCGTAGGGTATCCAGAATATAAAAACACTTTGGTTGAGCAATATCCTCCAGATTTATTCCCCCGAAGGAGGGTTGCAGGATCTTCACCACCCGAATCAACTCATCTGGATCTTTGGTATCAAGACATAATGGGTATACATCCACTCCACCCAGATACTTAAACAAAAGCGCCTTGCCCTCCATCACCGGAAGCCCTGCCTCTGGTCCAATATCTCCCAGTCCCAGAACCCTTGTGCCGTCAGAGATAACCGCTATGGTATTTGTTTTGTTGGTATGTTCCCAGACCCTGTCGTGATGTTTATCGATATCCCTACATGGCTGAGCCACTCCCGGAGTATACCAGATGGCAAAATCATCCATGTCTCTGATTACACATTTAGGAACGATTTCAATCTTGCCTCTATAAAAAGGGTGCAATCTCATTGCATCCTGCCCCGGCTTTTTCGCTTTGGCGATCAGCTCATCTTTGCTTAACATCTTCTCTCTGCCTCGCTTTTCTCTTAAGAACCTAAAGCTCTTTTTAAAAAGCTCAATTACCCCTTCCTCTCATTTCGGCAAACATTTTTTAAAAATCCTGGCCAAAAACCACGATCTTTTTAAGCTTTTTTAAAACCTCTGTATACGTAGCTTACCCTGGTGACCGGGAGAGTTAAACTTTAACTTCATCACTCCTTAAGTCTCAAGTTACGTCAGACGCACCCTAAAATCAAGCAAAATTTGTGAAAAAAATCACTTTTTGCGAAATTTATACCAGCAAGCTGATGCACTCTCATGGACCCGAAAGTGCAAAAGCCTGCTTTGCGGTTTTTTGATCTTTCGGCAAATTTAGATCCTTGGATTTCCGATATGTTTCGATCAAAATAAAAAAGCGGGCAAAGAGCCATCCTCTGCCCGCCTTCTGTCTTAGAGCCTGTTTCACATCAAATGATATTTCTCGATGTTATGATCTGCGATCGCCTGGATTCTTTTAAGCTCCTCTTCTCCGCCTGGTTTTTTAAAAATATGTTTGAATCGTCCTTGAAGCTTCAGGTATTCTTCCACCGGCTTTTTCTTGGGTATCTTTCTTACCGAGGTAACCTTTCCATTCTCCATCTCGAACAAAGGGATCAACCCGGTTTGCACTGCGGTCTTAGCTACTTTTATGGTTAAAGCCGGATCGTGGATCCAGCCCAGAGGACAGGGACAGTGAATCTGAAGATATTTGGGCCCTTTGATACTTAAAGCTTTCTTAACCTTTTTCTGCAAATCCGCATAATACCCGACTGAAGCTGTAGCCACATAGGGAATACCGTGAGCCCCAGCTATTTCTGGCATGGGTTTTTTGTCGGTGGTTTTTCCCCATGAGATTTTACCTGATGGAGCGGTGGTGGTGGAAGCTTCAAAGGGGGTGAGCCCACTTCGTTGAACCCCGGTGTTCATGTAGGCTTCATTATCATAACAGACATATAAAACATTATGACCCCGTTCCAGCATTCCGGAAAGGCAACCGATCCCAATATCAGCGGTGGATCCATCTCCTCCCTGAGCTATCACGTAAGCTTCATCTTCTCGTCCAAGCGCCTTCAGTGCCGCCTCAATTCCGGAGGCCACAGCGGCTGGATTTTCAAACAAGGAATGAATCCAAGGTATCTTCCAAGCGGATTGAGGATAAGCCGATGAAACCACCTCCAAGCATCCAGTGGCACAGGTGGCAATGGTGTTTTTCCCGGCAGCATCCATTACTAACCTGGCCGCCAGAAGTTCTCCACAACCGGCGCAGGCGCGATGTCCGGGTGCCACCAAGCTCTCCTTAACTGGCTCTTTCTTCTTCTTTGCGGTCGGAGCCTTTAGGTTCTTAGCCATCTCTTCTTTTGCCATCTTTTCTCCTTTCTGCGACCCAAAGCAATTATTCTCCCATTCCGATCAGTTCCTCTCTCAAATCCACAAACTCATCTTCCACTGCTTCAGATTGTGCTTTCTTGACCGCCTTTATGATCGAGCTGGTGGGGATGTCTCTTCCTCCCAGTCCCACAATGAATCCACATAATCTGGGCTGTTTCTTCTTGCCATAAAAGACAGTTTTGACCTCATTGAGCAATATCCCCCCCCATCCCAAGGAGATAGCCTTTTCCATCACTACAATGGTCTCTAAATCCTTTAAAGCTTCGTAGATGGCTTCCTTAGGGAAGGGTCGAAATGCGCGGATCTTTAAAAGCCCGATCGGTTCGCCTTTCTCCCTCATATGGTCAACCACCTCTCGCATGGTTCCCACCACAGAACCCATTCCTATCAAAGCAATCTTTGCTCCTTTTAGCCGGTATTTATCTATCAGTCCACCAGCATACCGTCCAAACTTTTGACCGAATTCGGTTGCTACCTCATCAATTATCTGTTTTGCCGCTTCGATGGCCTGCTGTAGTCGATATCTTGTCTCCATATAATAGGCAGGTTCTGCCAGAACTCCAAAGGTCACAGGATCTTTGGGGGTCAAATATCTTGTGGGTTTATAGGGTGGAAGGAATTCGTCGGCCATCTTCTGATCGATCAGCTCCACTGGTTCGAAAGCATGGGTGAGGATAAATCCATCCATGTTGACTATCACCGGAAGGGATATTTCAGGATTTTCTCCAATCTTATAGGCCTGCAACTGCATGTCCGCCGCCTCCTGGCAATCCTCCGCATAAAGCTGTATCCACCCGGAATCCCTTAACGTCATGGCATCCTGATGATCGTTCCAGATGTTTATGGGGGCAGATACGGAACGATTGGCACAGGTTATGGTAAGAGGAAGCCTCAAACCTGCGATATTAAAAAGAACCTCCGCCATCAAGAGTAAACCTTGAGAGGTGGTGGTGGAATACGCTCTCGCTCCAGTGACCGAAGCACCCAGAATCACCGAAGCGGCGCCAAATTCTGATTCCACGTTGATGAACTCAGCCTTAAGCTCGCCGTCTGCCACCATCTGCGAGAGGTTCTCCACGATATGAGTCTGGGGAGTTATGGGATAGGCGGAGATCACATGGGGACGACATACCTTCACCGCCTCCGCCACCGCCCTTGATCCCTCAATCACCTTTTTCATCATCTCACCTCCAGTTTCATCTCGATGTCCTTAACCGGACATTCTTCTGCACAGATCCCGCAGCCCTTGCAGAACTCCAAATCTGCCCAGTATTTCTTATCCTCCCCAAATACCACTCCATCTGGACAGACCATCACACATATTCGACAATCCGTGCACTTATCATGTTTGAACACCGGCTTTTTCACCCTCCAGCTTCCAGTCTTATATTCTTTGCTGGATCCTGGCTTAGCCACTATTCCTTCGGGTCTGGTGGATCCAAGTTGAGACTTAGGCACCTTTTCCTCCTTTCATCAAATCATATGCCTTCTGGATTGCGCGGGCATTTTTCTCGCCCACCTCTCCGGGAAATCTCTCCTTAACGCTTTTTATGATCGCCTCCACGGAGATCAGCCCAGTAATCCCGGAGAAAGCCCCCATCAGGGTGGTGTTCTGAACTGCTCTACCTATTATCTCCAGAGCAATCCTGGTTGCGGGTATGGTTCTAACCTCTGCGGTGGTTTTAAGACCAATCTCCTCAGCAGATCTTTCAGTATCCACCAACACCATCCCATCTGGTTTCAAACCGCTGAGCACATTGATGGCCCCGATCAAGGTGTTGTCCTGAATTATCAAATAATCTGGCTCATAAATCTGGCTTCGATTATACACCTTATGGTCGGAGACTCTGACGAAGGACTGAACCGGAGCACCCATGCGCTCACTTCCAAATGAAGGAAAGGCTTGAGCATACTTGCCGTCCTCAAAGGCGGCTTGGGCAAAAAGTTCAGCCGCGGTTACCACCCCCTGTCCCCCTCGACCATGTATCCTTATCTCCTTTAACATAATCCTCCCTTTCCAAACGACCAAAAATCAATTATCGACCAGAATAACCTCTATTCACTTAGTGAAAAAATTCACAACTCAAATAAACTACGCAGTATTTACTTCTTAGTTTTGAAATAATTAGCTATCTGAAATATTTTTAGCCCATCAGGACTGAGAAGATCCAAAAGTTTTGCATCTGAATTATGGCTCAAAAAATCAAAGCCGGGGCAGGGTTATTTTCTTCTGAGCCTGATATTTCCCCTTTTTGTCCTTATAAGATGTTTGGCAAAGCTCGTCGGCCTCCAGGAAGATTATCTGCGCTATGCCTTCGTTAGCATAGATTCTGGCAGGAAGCGGAGTGGTATTGGAGATCTCTAATGTGGCATATCCTTCCCATTCCGGTTCAAACGGGGTGACGTTCACGATTATTCCACACCGTGCATAGGTTGATTTGCCCAAGCAGATGGTCAATATGTTTCGGGGAATTTTAAAATATTCCACCGTCCTTGCCAGAGCAAAGGAGTTGGGTGGGATGACGCAGGTCTTTCCCTTAAAATCGATGAAAGATCTGGAATCAAAATTCTTGGGGTCGATCAGGGTGGCATTTACATTGTTAAAGACCTTGAATTCATCTGCCACGCGAATGTCATACCCATAGGAGGAGAGTCCAAATGAAATCACCCCGGATTTTATCTGTCTCTCCGAGAATGGCACGATCATCTGATGCTTCTTTGCCATTCTTCTGATCCATCTATCCGACTTTATTGGCACGCTTTAATCAAATAAAGATTAAAATTGCAAAATGGAAATTTTTACGTTGCATTGGGAAATTGTTTTCCCGACGCTGTGCCCAAATAACACAATGTTCCGCATCGGGATCACCAAATCCCGATGCGACAAGGCTAAAAATCACCA
>JAOZNS010000275.1 GCA_029933635.1 Candidatus Zixiibacteriota bacterium
CAATCTGGAGACCGCAGCTGAATACAGATTCCCGCGACTGATTGGAGCCGATGTGGTAGGAATGTCCACCGTGCCAGAGGTGATTGTGGCTCGACACCAAAACATGCGAGTCTTGGGATTTTCCTTAATTACCGATATGGGTTTGCCAGACGCTTTGAAACCCACCAATCTGGCAGAGATTTTAGCCACAGCCGCCAGATCCGAACCACTTTTAAAGAAGATCATGACTCGGGTAATAAAAGAGATGAAAGTTTAAAAGTTGAAACAGACCAGCCAAGGCTCCATGTCTTGGCTGGTCTCAAGATCCTGCGGACAAGCCGTAAAAGATATGCCCATGTGGCAATTGTTACCGAAATAACCACCCAACGAAAGGTTGGAATCTACAGATGTTTAAAGAGATCAAAGAGGATTTCAACTACCCGGAGATGGAGAAAAGGATTCTTCAGTTCTGGGATAGGGAAAACATCTTCCATAAAAGTATTCAGATCCGGAAGGATGCTCCCGATTTCGTCTTCTATGAGGGACCTCCCACCGCCAACGGAAGACCGGGGATTCACCATGTGATCTCCCGCACCATAAAGGACTTGGTCTGTCGATACAAGACCATGCGAGGATTCAAGGTGGAAAGGAAGGCGGGCTGGGATACCCATGGACTCCCCGTGGAGATAGAGGTGGAAAAGGAACTGGGGCTGGACAGCAAGGCTAAAGTTGAGGAGTACGGGATTGACAGATTTAATGCCCAGTGCGAAAAAAGCGTCTTTCGGTATAAGAAGGAGTGGGATGAGCTTACCCGCAGGATTGGCTACTGGCTGGACTTGGACGATGCCTACATAACCTGTTCCAATGACTATATCGAGTCCGTTTGGTGGATTCTGTCCCAATTCTGGCAGAAGGGTTTAATTTATCAGGGGCATCGGATCGTTCCCTATTGCCCCAGATGCGGCACCCCTCTTTCCAGCCATGAGGTGGCTCAGGGCTACAAGGAGGTTTCAGACCCTTCAGTCTATGTTAAGGTTAAATTGGAGGGGAAGGAAAATACATACTTTTTGGTATGGACCACCACGCCGTGGACCCTGATCTCTAATGTAGCTTTAGCCGTGGGAGAAGGGATTGATTATGTCAAAGTAAAGCATAAAGGGGAGGAGCTGATATTAGCTAAGGCGCTTCTGGATCAGGTTCTGGAGGGGGAATACCAAATGGTGGAGGAGTTTAAGGGAAGAGAGTTGGAGAAGCTGCGATATCAACCTCTCTTTACCTTCGTCAAGACAGAGAAGTCCAGAGCCTTCTATGTGATCCTGGGAGATTTCGTCAGCGTGGAGGAAGGAACTGGAATCGTCCATATTGCTCCGGCTTTCGGGGCAGATGACTATGAAGCGGGACAAAAATACAAGCTCCCGGTGGTTCAACCGGTAGACCTGAAGGGAGAGTTTACCTCGGAGGTGATCCCTTGGAAAGGCAGGTTCGTAAAGGATGCAGATGTGGATATAATGGAGGATCTGAAGAGAAGGGGTCTTTTATATAAAAAGGGGGATTATGTGCACACCTACCCCTTTTGCTGGAGATGTGACTCCCCTTTGATCTATTACGCCAGAAAATCGTGGTATATCCGAACCACAGCCTACAAAGATAAGCTGATGACGAATAACAGAAAGATAAACTGGTATCCTTCTGAGATAGGTTCCGGACGGTTTGGGGAATGGCTGGAGAATAATGTGGATTGGGCTTTGTCCCGGGAAAGATTCTGGGGAACACCTTTAAATATCTGGATATGCAACAAATGTGATCAGAAGAGGTCCGTGCCCAGCATAAAGGAGCTTTTGGATTCGGCGATTGAAGATGAATTCTTAGCCTCGTTCAAGAGGAGGATAAATTTGCACAGACCGATGATCGATCAGATCACCTTGAGATGTCCTCATTGTGATGGAGTGATGCGCCGCACTCCGGAGGTGATCGATTGCTGGTTTGACTCAGGCTCCATGCCCTACGCTCAATGGCATTATCCATTTGAACATAAGGACGATTTCAAAAAGAGGTTTCCTTGCGAATTCATCTCCGAGGCGGTGGACCAGACCAGAGGATGGTTCTATAGCCTTTTAGCCATCTCCACTTTGCTTTTTGACCAGCCCGCCTACAAAAACGTTATCGTGATAGAGTTGGTGCAGGACAAAGAAGGTTTCAAGATGAGCAAATCCAGAGGGAACGTGGTCGATCCCTGGGAGGTTCTAGAGGTTCAAGGAGCGGATGCATTGAGATGGTACATGATCTGGGTAAGCCACCCCTGGCTCCCTACCAGGATCGATAAGAGAGCCATAACCGAGGTGGAAAGAAAATTCTTAAGCACCTTAAGAAATACTTATTCCTTTTTCGCCCTTTATGCCAACATAGATAGGTTCAATCCTTCCAAGCACAAGATGAGGGTGGAGGAGAGAACGGAGCTGGACAGATGGATTATCTCCAGAGCAAACTCCTTAATCGAAGGAGTAATCCATTTTCTGGATCATTATGATCTAACTAAAGCGGCCCGATTGATTCAGGAGTTTGTGACAGAAGATCTGAGCAACTGGTACGTGAGGAGGAGCCGCAGAAGGTTCTGGCAATCTGAGGAGACCAAGGACAAAATCTCTGCTTATCTGACCTTGTGGGAGTCCCTGGTGATCATATGCAAACTGATTGCCCCTTACACTCCTTTCATAGCAGAGGAGTTGTATCAAGAGCTTTGCGCCAAGGTCAGTGCGGAATTTCCGCAAAGCGTGCATCTTTGTGACTTTCCCCAAGCCTCAGAGAAATGGGTAGACAAGAAATTAGAACGGAAGATGAACACGTTACGAAGGATTGTCATCCTGGGAAGGGCTGCTCGAAACAGGGCTCAAATCAAAATCAGGCAGCCTTTGAGAAAGATGGTGATAGCTCTTCCAAGGGAGGAATCCGAGGAAGATTTAAAGCCTCTGTTCGATTTGATCTCAGAGGAGCTCAATGTAAAAAAGATTTCCTTATGGGATGCAAAACTTCAATTGACTCAGCTTTTGGCTGATCCAAATTTCAGCCGCATAGGGCCCAAATACGGAAAGAGAGC
>JAOZNS010000071.1:0-4909 GCA_029933635.1 Candidatus Zixiibacteriota bacterium
GTTAACTTCGTAAAGCGGGCACCCATGCCCGCCCGATGAAGGCGGGGCTGGGAGCCCCGCCTACGAGTCGGTAGTGGCAAAATTTATTAAGCTAAAGAGTTGATGACCATCAGAAGATGGTATATCATAAATAGTTTTATTTATCAAGTATTTATGTCACACAGCACTACTGCGTTCTTCAATTTACTAAATTGAATCGCTTGTGTATTGGGCTTGTAGTAAAAAGGTGAAGGATGCTTGACTCCTTCCGAAAGGGATGGGCAATTTTTCAAAAAATTTTAAATTTTCGAAACGCTTGGGGTGTATAATAGATATTGAGCACTCAGGAGGAAAAGATGGCAGAAAAGCAAGATTTAGAAGCGGTAGAAAAATTAAATGAAGCCCGCAACAAGATAAAAAATGAAATCAAAAAGGTGATCGTGGGGCAGGAGCGGGTGATCGATGAGCTTTTGATTGCGCTTTTGTCCAACGGACACTGTCTTTTGATCGGCGTGCCGGGACTGGCAAAAACCTTGATGATTTCCACCATCTCCCGAATATTGGATTTGAAGTTCAATCGTATCCAGTTCACCCCGGACTTGATGCCCTCCGACATTACCGGAACGGAGATCATTCAGGAAAACGTCTCCACCGGGGAGAGAACCTTCAAGTTCGTTAAGGGACCAATTTTTGCTAACATCGTTCTGGCGGATGAGATAAACCGCACTCCCCCCAAAACCCAGGCGGCGCTTTTGCAGGCGATGCAGGAGCACGAGGTCACTGCTGGAGGTGAAACCTACCAGCTGGCGGAGCCCTTCTTCGTATTAGCCACCCAGAACCCCATCGAGCTGGAGGGAACCTATCCCCTTCCCGAGGCTCAACTGGACCGTTTCATGTTCAACATCTACGTGGATTATCCTTCCGAGAAGGAGGAGAATGTCATCGTCAAATCGACCACCAGTGCCTATGACTGGAACCTTGAGAAGGTAATGGCGGCAGAAGAGATCATAAGACTGCAAAGGCTTGCCCGTCGGGTGCCGGTATCGGATCACGTGGTAAACTACGCGGTCCGGCTTGCCCGAAGCACACGACCTCACCAGAGCAATTCTTTCCCCTATATCAAAAAATGGGTCAACTGGGGTGCTGGTCCCCGGGCATCTCAATATATGATTCTGGGAGCAAAAACCAGAGCAATCTTGGATGGCAGATATACCCCTTCCACCGAGGATGTTAAGCTGGTGGCAAAGCCGGTGTTGAGACACCGGATAGTCACCTCCTTCAATGCTGAGGCGGATGGGGTGGGTAGCTTGGAGATCATTGAAAAACTGCTGGAGGATGTGAAGGAGGAGTGAATCTCACTGAGCCGGTTTGAGGGTGATGGAATTAGGAGAAACCCTAATAGATCAAATATAGAATATAGAGTGTGAGTCTGAAAAATCTAACCGATCCAATTTGTAAAAACAAACTTGGGTTTCAACTTCACCAGTCACAAACGATATAGGAGTTTTAAAATGAGGGGCTTCCGATTTAGGAATTTCGGATTTGATTTTGGTTTCCCACCCTTTGGCTTCTGGTTCCGTGGTCCCTGGCGCTTCCCCAGAAGGGAGGATTATCTTAAGATGCTGGAGGAATACAAAAAGGAGCTGGAGGCAGAGCTTAAGGAGGTCAAAAGGGAGATTGAGGAAGTCAAAAGGGAAGGAGAGTAAACTCGCCGGAAACGGGAAGTGGTGATGGCTTTCAAGCTTGTCAAGTTTAAGGTAAGGGAAAATTAATTTACTGAAACAAGGTTGACCTATTTTGTTTTCTCCGGATTGATTCACCTTGGAGACAGATGTTTGTCCTTCTTATCCATACCGGATATAAAGATTTCCCAAGAATAATTGCATTCCAAAGTCTAATGAGAGGAAAAAACATTTAACCGCAAGCTTCCCTTGGAAAAAGAATGGTATCAGGGGAAAATGGAAAACTGTTAGTCTTGATCTCTGCCTTTTTGTTAATTTCCTGGATGTTAACATTTTCTTGTGGAGAAGACCATGTTGTTTCAGATAAAATAAGGGTGGTAGTTAGCCAACTTCCCTTGGCTGATTTTGTGAAGCAGGTGGGGAAGGATAAGGTTCAGGTCACGGTTATGATCCCTCCCGGAGCAACCCCTCATTTTTATGAGCCCAAGCCAGAACAGCTGAAGATGGTAAGTCAAGCGAGGGTGTTCGTTAAGATGGGATCAAAAGTTGAGTTTGAGCTGTCCTGGATGGATAAGTTGACCCAAATCAACAAGGATATGCTGGTTATCAATAGCTCTCAGGGGATTAAGATTGTGGGAGAGGATCCCCATATCTGGCTTTCGCCGACAAATGCCAAGAGGATGGTGGAAAATATCTGTGCTGGACTGAAAAGGGTTGATCCACAAAACGGTGAATTCTATCAGAAGAATATGAACGAGTATCTTGAAAAGCTGGATAAGTTAGACAGGTATATAAAAGAAAAATTAAAGGGGATCAAAAACAGAAGTTTTATGGTCTGCCATCCTGCCTGGGGTTACTTCGCCAGAGCCTATAACTTAGAGCAAATTCCTATCCAGCATCAAGGAAAGGAACCCACCGCCCAAGAGATCAAAGAGGCGGTGAAGAAAGCGGAAGAATTTAATCATCATGTCATATTCGTTTCACCTCAGTTTGCCACCAAGGGTGCTGAAGCGATAGCCCGACAGATGGGAGGCAAAATCGTATCTTTAGACCCTTTACCCCAAGATTATATATCGGATATGCGGTCTGTGGCAGATAAGTTAGTTCAGGCTATGAGGTAAGGCATGAAGTTTGAACAGATAGTAGAATTGAAAAACGTGTGGGTGAACTTTGATGGCTTTGTGGTGCTGGAGGGAATAAACCTATCCATATATCCAGACGACTTTCTGGGAATAATCGGTCCCAATGGAGGGGGGAAGACCACCCTTCTCAGGGTTATTCTTGGGCTGATAAATCCGAGCCAGGGGGAGGTAAAAGTTTTTGGCGATACTCCGGTGAGAGCCAGAAAATTTGTCGGATATGTGCCCCAGCATAGCCAATTTGATTTTGAGTTTCCCATCAGCGTATGGGAGGTGGTGCTCATGGGAAGATACCGACACACCGGGGTTTTCAAAAAGTATACAGAAAAGGATTATAAAGTAGTTAAAGAGGCTTTGGAGAGGGTGGGGATGGTGAATTTAAAAGATCGGCAGGTGGGAAAGCTTTCCAAGGGACAGCAGCAGAGGGTTCTTTTGGCTCGGGCACTGGTGAGTGAACCCAAATTACTTCTCCTTGACGAACCCACTGCAAGCGTAGATGTTCACATGCAGACAGAATTTTATGAATTATTGGACGAACTCAAAAAGAAAATGCCAATAGTCTTGGTCTCCCACGACATCGGCGCCATTTCGGTGTTTGTGGACAAGATCGCCTGCCTGAATCGAAAGCTCTTCTACCACGATTCCAAGGAAATAAAATCCGAGGAGCTGATCCAGATATATGGGTGTCCGGTGGAGCTTTTAGCTCATGGGGTTCCACATCGGGTATTGAAAAAACATGAGGATAAGAAGTGATGGGACTTTTGCAGTTTGAGTTCATGCGAAATGCTTTGATCGCTGGGATCTTGGCCAGTGTGGTGTGTGGAATTATCGGTCCTTATGTGGTGGTGAATCGCATCGTCTTCATCAGTGGGGGAATTTCGCATGCCGCCTTTGGCGGAATTGGGCTGGGATACTTTTTGGGAACAAATCCAATCTGGGGCGCTTTGCTTTTTTCACTCGCCTCCGCCTTAAGTTTGGGGGCGGTCAGGAGCTGGACAACTTTGCGACCAGACACCGTCATCGGAATCTTGTGGGCCATAGGGATGGCCTTGGGGGTGATCTTCATCGGTCTTACCCCAGGTTATGCTCCAGACCTTTTCGGCTACCTGTTCGGAAATATATTGACCGTTCCCTTTTCGGACATAATTGTGATGTTAACTTTGTGTGCGGTTATAATCTTGGTAGTCTTTTTGCTCTACAATGAGCTCTTGGCTTTTTCGTTTGACTCTGAATTTGCCTCAGTGGTGGGGATTCCTGTGGGGAAGTTATATCTTCTTCTGTTGTGTCTGATCGCCTTGTCGGTAGTGGTATTGATAAGGATCGTGGGCCTCATTTTGGTTATAGCCTTGCTGACCATCCCGGCTGCAATCAGTGCACGGCTTACCCACAGTCTCAAAAGGATGATGGCGCTTTCTGTGCTTCTGGGTATCATCTTCACCCTCTGTGGACTTTGGCTCTCCGTGACTTTAAATCTGGCCTCCGGGGCAACCATCATCCTGTTTTCCGGAATCAGTTTCCTTATTTTTCTGTTTTTCAGACCAGAACACCACAAGAAAGATGTGACGCAAAAAAGGCTGGCGTCAAATGTGCAAATTCATAAATAAGCTAAAGGATCCTCCATGGGTTGAAGTTTTCAGCTGTGATTAATAAAAGCTTCGTGAAAGAACCGGAGGAGGATCAGCAGTGGTTACAAATCTAAAGCAGGTAAATTAAGTAAAATATATGAATGAACGATCTGAGTTAGTTTGATTTTCAGTCTGAACGGAAAGGACTTTTTTAAGCTATCAAAAAAAGAGGCTGAGGAAATAAAAAGAAGGGTGAGAGTGTCTTTTGGGCTGTTAAAATCGAAGGGAGAATTAGGGAATGACAGTCCCTTTCAGGGGAGAAGGATTAAAACCAAAGCTTTAAAGAGGAAGGTTTTTTTATGAGGTGGAGAGATTTTTTCAGAAGTTTTTTGTTTTTATTTCTGATCTTTGGATTGTCAAGCTGTGCCAGCAAGGAAAAGCAGGCTGAGAAACATTTCAAGAAAGGTTTTGAGCATCACAATCAGGGCAACCTGAATCTGGCGCTGGAGGAATACCTGAAGGCAGTTCAGCTCAACCCAAATTA
>JAOZNS010000071.1:4919-11701 GCA_029933635.1 Candidatus Zixiibacteriota bacterium
TGGGAAGTGTGTATCTGAAGAAGCAAGATTACGATAAGGCGATTGAGAGTTTCAAAAAGGTGGTGGAGCTTAACCCTCTTTATCCAAAGGGTCATTATAACTTGGGCCTGGCCTACGTTTATAAAGGTGAGAAGGAGAAGGCAGAACGGGAGCTGAAATTTTTGCAAAGCGTTGGTTCAAGCCTTGCGGATGCGCTGGAAAAAAAGATGGAGGGGGAGTAACCGATACTTTCCCTTTTGTGCCTGTGATTTTGCAGACCTAACAGTCCAACGGTTGCTTTCCTATCAAGACTGAGATAGAGAATGCTGATGCCGAAGGAAAAGGACCTATACTGATGCCAGAGGACTATCGCCGATACCTACGTCCGGATGTGGTCTCCAAATTATCCGGGATGGAGATTAAAGCCAGATTGGTGGTTGAGGGTTTCATCGCCGGATTGCACAAAAGCCCCTATCATGGCTTTTCGGTGGAGTTCGCCGAACATAGACAATATATGCCTGGAGATCCATTGAGAAATGTGGACTGGAAGGTTTATGCTAAAACGGATCGATATTTCATCAAGGAGTTCGAGGAGGAGACCAATCTGAAAGCCTATATCCTTTTGGATGTCTCGGGATCCATGGGATACGGCTCCAATGGTGTAAACAAGCTGGAATACAGTTGTTATCTTTCTGCCGCCCTCTCCTATTTGATGCTGAAACAGAGAGATTCGGTGGGATTGGTTTTGTTTGATCAAAGGATAAAAACATACATCCCTCCTAAATCTGCCCTGAGAAGTCATCTCCATGTTATCCTCCGGGAGCTGGACAAGCTTCAACCATCTCAAACCACAAACATTAGCTCGGCGTTGCACCAGATGGCAGAAAGGATAAAAAGGCGTGGATTGATCATATTGATCTCCGATCTTTTTGATGATTCGGAGAAGGTGATCAATGGTCTGAAACACTTCCGCCACAAAAAGCACGAGGTGATAGTGTTCCACGTGCTGGATCCCAAGGAGCGCACATTCGCTTTTCCAGAATTAGCCATTTTCAAAGACCTGGAGACCGGGGAAGAGCTGATGACCTCCCCCTGGCAGATAAGAAAGGAATATGCCCAGCGATTTAAAGAGCTGGTTGACAAATATACCTTCCAATGTCGGGAGAGCTTGATCGATTATGTACTTTTAGACACCTCGGTCCCCTTTGATTATGCTCTGTTTTCCTATCTGAGCAAAAGACAGAGATTGGGGTAGGTTAGTGAATTAGGTGGATAAGATCCCATCTCTGGCAGGATTTGAGCGATCTTTGATCTTAATTTTTTGATAGGTTATACCTATGCCATACGAAGTCTGATAAATAACCTTCTTCATTTTAATTACTGGGATCTTTGATAAGAGAAAAAAATCTTGAGGCTCAATGAAGTTAGCATCAAAGGGACTTCACTTCTTATGGAATCATGTGCTTGGCAACTTTTTTGAAGAAACACCATAAAATGCAGGAAATTATCCTAATGTCTGAAATTGGTAAGGAGTCATGGCGGAAGGAATACTGTTGATCGGTGCTCATATGTCCATCTCAGGAGGAGTTTTCAACTCTCTCCTTTTGGGGAAGGAGTTGGGATGCACCACCATTCAGATTTTTACCAAGAACAACAATCAGTGGAAAGCCAAGGAGCTTACCCCGGAGGATGCGAAAAAGTTTTTCGAAAATCAGAGAAAAACAAAGATTTCTCCGGTGGTGGGACATAACGGATATCTGATAAATTTAGCCTCTCCCAAGGAGGACCTTCACCGTCAGTCCCTGGAATCCATGCTTGTTGAGCTAAGACGAGCCGAGTTTTTAAAATTGCCCTATCTGGTGATGCATCCGGGCTCCCATCTGGGCAGTGGAGAAAAGGAGGGAATAAGAAGGATTGCCCACTCCATTGACTGGCTTCATCAGAGGACTAAAGGATATAAGGTAAAAATCTGCCTGGAGACCACCGCAGGACAGGGAAGCTCCATCGGTCACCGTTTCGAGCATCTGGCAGAGATAATTGAAAGGGTGAAGGACAAAAAACGCTTGGCAGTCTGCTATGATACCTGTCACACCTTTGCGGCTGGATATGACATTAGAACTAAGAAAGCCTACGATGCTACGTTTAAGGAATTCGACAACATAATTGGGCTTTCCCGTCTCAAGGTGATTCATGTGAATGACTCATTGAGGGATCTGGGTTCCCGGGTGGATCGGCATCAACATATCGGGGAGGGAAAGATCGGAATCTCTGGATTTCGACTGTTGATGAATGATCGAAGATGGGAAAAGGTGCCCAAGATTTTGGAGACCCCCAAGGAGGGAGGCACAGCCAGGGATATAAAGAATCTAAAGGTGCTCAGAAGCTTGGTCAAATAAAACCCCAAGGTCCTTCACCAGCATTCCAAAACGGTGGCTGAAAGTTTTAGCTTGCAAGAATGAATAAAATGGAAGTCAGCAAATTGCAAAAAAATTTTGATTGTTCACTTTTTTCTATCGAGATAAAGATCGCGAGGAGAGCATGGATAAAATGAAGTTCAAAATTGGTCAGGTCCTTTTGGTCCTCTTTTTGATAATTTGTTCTAACTCGGTGTATGGTGTGCAGGGGGTTCTTCTGAATATAGAGGTGGAAGAAGGGATTATGGGCGATAGTGCAAGCTTTGAGCTTATCGACCATAGGGAGATTAAGCTTTGGGATGGGGTGGAGACTGCCTCTTTTCAAGCTAATTTCACCCTCTCGGTAACTCCTGCTGTGCTGGACACCGGAAACGTTATCCTGAATCTGAGCCTGATAACTCTCCCTCCTAAGCCCCAACCAATTTTTACGGAGTTGCTGGCTGAGGATGGGAAGACTTACCTTTTAGCCGAGGTGAAGGCGAAGGAGGGGAGAAGCTACAGGGTTTATCTAACTCCCCGAATAACCGAACTCCCCGAGCCAGAATGTGATCTGGACACTCGGGACAAGGAGAAGGAGGATTGGGATGAGCTTCCCAGCGCACATTTTTTCTTTCGCTTCATCTTAAACTCCTTAGCTGACCTGCACTGGGCAGAAATTAAAGGATATGCGGAAACCGAATACAGACGTTTCCGGGAGACCTTTGGCTTTACCCAGCCGGCCATGGATAGAATGGAGTATTTCCTTTTGCCCTGTCGAGCAAATGAGGTGGTTTGGGATGACCGATTCAATATCGGACTGGATCCATCAAAGAACAAAATCTACTCCATATATAATCTGTTCGAGAGAAGCTTAGACTCCCCGGGGATGGGGTTCCTTCTTTTTTACAGATTATGGGGATATGCGCCTCCTTTGCTGGCGGAGGGGATTGGAAACTATTTTTCATTATCCCATCACTTCACCAAGAAGCTGATCGCCTCCGAAAGGTGGATTCCGTTAAACCAACTTCTCATCACCAAGGATTATAGAAGACAGCCGGAGGACGTGGCTTTCTGGGAGGCCTGTTCGTTTGTCAGATTTTTGGTCAAGACCTATCATCTGGATAAATTCAAGCTTCTGTATAAGAGGTCCACCGATCTCACCCTGAAACAAACCATAGAGGAGGTCTACAAGAAAGACTTAGCCACCTTGGAGAAGGAATGGCTTTCTTTCCTTGAAGGATACAGGGACACCATTGCAGATTTTTATTACTTAGCCTCCGTCAGGATGGCCAATCGACATTATGATGAAGCCATCCAACTATATGAAGACATGCTGGATCTATATGGAAGACAGACAGGGATATTGCGCAGTTTGGCTTACGTGTATTATCTTAAAGGTGATTATGATCGATCGGAGAAGTATTATGAGGAGGTGTTGGCTGAAGATACCTTGAACTTAGAATATCTTCATATTCTGGGTAACATAAACAGCATCCAGGGCGAATACGATAAAGCAAGAAGTTATTACCTGAAGGTAATCTCTCTGGATTCAACCTACGTGAGATCGTATCTTAAGTTAGCTCAGCTGGAGATCGCAAAGGGGGACCTTCTGTTTGCCAAGAATCATTTTGAGCAGGCTCAAAGACAGGATACCAACACTCAAAGCAAGGTGGAGATCTATTCTGGGTTAGGAACCCTATATAAGAAGTTAGGTCAATCCGAGGAAGCCCTAAAAAACTTCAAAAATGCGCTGTTTTATGCCAGGCGTTTCGTTACAGAGTTTTCAGACAGGCCCATCCCCTACCTTGAGCTGGGTGAATCATTTTTCAATTTAGGAGAGATAGACTCAGCCATCAATTATCTTCAGGTGGCGGAGTTCTTGGAGGACCGACCCGTCTATCGAGGCCGGGTGTTTTTAGCCTTAGGAAAGGCATCTCAAAAGAAAAACGATCTCTCCAAAGCTAAGATGTATCTCCAGAAGGTGCTGAGCCTTCCGTCAGGATTTAAGGAAAGGAAGGAGGCAGAAAACCTGTTAAGCTCCATGTAAACAACTATTATGGAGAACTTGAAAAGGGAGGTTTGCACAAAATATCTATCTTTGGCGGGTGAGTCTTTGAAGAAGACAAAAAGGAGTATCTTCTTTTGGGCAAAAAAATCAACTTTCTTTTGTCTTCCCTGTTCCATACAAAAAGCATCCGTGGGGACCCAAATACTAAGGCAAGCTTATGTTCAATTTTCTTAATCCCATAATACTCTTTACAGCCGGGGCGGCGATCCTTTTGCCCCTTTTGATTCACATATTCAATCGCCAGAAGGTAAAAAAGATAGCTTTCAGCTCGCTTCTCCTTTTGAGATCGCTGGAGAAGACTCGGATGCGAAGGGTCAAGATCATGGAATATCTTCTGCTTATAATTCGCACCCTGATCATTCTCTTGGTGGTGGCTGCCTTTGCCCGACCAGCCATCCGGGGGGGTTTTGCCACCAAAGTGGGAGCCCATGCCAAGACCTCCGTGGTGATACTTTTGGATAATTCTTATAGCATGGGTTATGAAGCCAGGGAGGGGCAACTCTTTGAGCTGGCAAAGAAGAAAGCCAAGGAAATACTCCGACAGCTCAAGGAAGGCGATCAAGCCAGCCTGATTTTATTCGCCTCCCAACCAAGAATTAAAACTCCAGATCCCACCTATGATTTTAAGCATCTGATAGAATATCTGAATGAGGAGGCAACGCTTTCGGCTGAAAAAACGGACGTGGGCCAAGCCTTGAAGACAGCCTACCAGATTCTTCAAACCTCCAAGAACTTAAATCGGGAGATTTACCTCATCACCGATATGGATAAATCCGGTTGGTCCTCCGTTTCTCTTGAACTTTTGCGCCCGGAGAGCCAAGAGATCAAGCTGTATTTAGTGGATGTTTCCCCTCCCCAGAGGGAGAACCTGGGCATAAAAGAGATCGGATTTGGCAATCAGTTGATCCAGAAAGGATGTCCCTTTCAGATAACCGCCAAGATTGCCAATTTCAGTTCCCGACCGGCAAGAGACCTTCTGGTGGGGCTTTATCTGGATGGAAAGAGGGTGAGCCAGACTGATGTGAATGTTGAAAAGGGGGGAGAGACAACCGCGAAGTTCATGCCGACAGTAGAGGAGGCTGGGGTTCACTCCGGATTCTTTGAACTGACCGACGATGACCTGTTGATAGATAACCGTAGATTTTTTACCTTCAGGATTCCTAAAAAGATAGCCGTCCTCTTGATTGGAGAAACTCGGCGGCAAACCCGCTATTTAGCCTTGGCTTTGAATCCTTTGGGCAGAACAGAGACTGATAAAGAACTCACCCGCGTAAGTAAAAGCTCACTGTCGGGAATAGATTTTTCAAAGTATGACGTGGTGATCCTTTCGGACCTCTCCCGATTGACCGAGATTCAGCTTGCCAATCTAAAAAGATTCGTTCAGAGGGGGGGTGGAGTGTTTTTTATTTTAGGAGATAACATCGATCCTGAATTTTATTCTAAGGAGATCCTCAAAGGACTCTTCAATCTAAACCTAAAGGACCCTCTTACCCCTACCAAAAATGTGGGAGGATTTTTCAGCTTTGAAAAGATAGATCTGGAGCATCCCATTTTTCAGGTATATCGGAACGTGAAGAAAGAAAAGCTTCCTCTAATTAAGTTTTCTTCGATTTTCGAGTTACCGGAAAGCCGGGAGGTGAAAACCATCGTTCGCTTCAACTTAGGAAGACCGGCGCTTCTGGAGAAAAGCTTTGGAGCGGGCAAGGCTTTGCTACTGGCGGCACCGGTGGAGGAAACGCAAACTGATCTGGTGAGGCATCCCTTCTTCGTCCCCTTCATCAATCGATCGGTGGGGTATTTAGCCTCTGACCTTATCAGATTGAATGAAGAGATACCAGTTGGCTCAAAGGTTACCAGGGAACTTCCTCCCGATCTGGCTGGAGGGAAGCTTCTGCTTTTCGATCCGCATATGAGAAGGATCCAGCTACAGCCCTCATTTCAAACCGATAAGCTCATCATAAGGATCGATGATACTTTCCTGCCAGGGATATACGATATTCGCATGCCGATTCCTTCCTCCACCCGAGGAGAGCTGGTGGACCAATTTGCCGTAAACTTAGATCCTCAGGATTCTGATCCCGAAAAGATAGAGCTCTCCGATGTTGAAAAAAAATTAGGAGGGCTTTACTTTTATTACATCAAGCCTGGGGACGATCTGAAGAAATCTATTTTACAGTCCCGCTATGGTAAAGAACTGTGGAAAACTCTTCTGTGGATAGCGGCTGTCCTTTTGATCCTTGAGATGTTTCTCTCAAGAAGCAGAAAGAAGGACATGGTGAGCGAAGAAAAAGATTAGAGCAAAGAATTTCTCAAACGATTTGTCTGTAGCTCAAGGAGAGAAG
>JAOZNS010000072.1 GCA_029933635.1 Candidatus Zixiibacteriota bacterium
TCGAAGCAAAAATCTTTACGCTAAAGAGAACTCTGTTTTCATCAGGAATTACCTTGCAAATTTATCTTGGTTTGTTGTTGGTGTCAAGGGATTTTCTTGAGGTCTTTTGAAAAAAAGAAGCAAAGTGATCTTTTACCTCTCCCCCCTTGCTTCCCCTCTCCACGAGATGGAGAAAGGAACAAGGGATGGGGTCTTCAAATCTCAACCCAATTAAGTCCTTAAGGTTCTTTTTTTATTAAGAATTCTATCAACTAATTGGAACAGAACCAAAAAGCATAGCCTTCACCAGATACCAAGATTTTTCTCAAGAGTCGGGCAAAAATTTAAAGTTCACATCCACGAAAAATTTTCTACAGCATACAACTCCTTGATTCTTAAAGACTTATTCGAAATAAGCTGAAATCTAGGCAAAGTTATTTTTTTAATAATTTTTAAGATATCTTTAAGGATTTTCTTAACCCCTCAGGGTTATCTTTGAAGCGAACAAAAAACCAGGATGAGATTTGTTCCCCTTCCTCTCATACTGGCTCTGGTTGGAGCCGGTGGCGTGGAGACAGCAAAGTTCCTCCACGCCCCTGGTCATAAAAAAGCGATGAACTAAAAATAAAAAGCAGGAGATGGTTATGAAAGAAGAAACTCAACGATGGGGCTTTTCGGAGTTGTTAAACTTTAAACCAAAGTAAGGAGGTGCGGAGATGAATTTTACTCACCTGCATTTTAAGTTTGGTAGGTTTAACCAAAAATGGATAAATATCCTTAAGAAAGGAGAAAGGAACATGAAGACAAAAATCCTGAAGTTGAGTCCTTTAACCTTCTTAATGCTTTTTCTCTTTTTGAATGGTATTACTGCACATGCGGACTCACAAAGTGTAATAGCAGAAGCCACCGAGTTTGTCCCCGGGGTGATGATGGTGAAATTTGCTGAGGGTGTGAAGGTGGAGATTGAAAAGAAGGATGGATATGTGACCACGGGCATTGCCTCCATCGATGCCCTCAACGAAAAATATGGTGTTGGTGAATTCACAAAGATCTTTTCACCGGAACCCAGGTCAGAAGAGGGGAAAAATGCCTATAGCGAATTAGGGCTTGGAAGAGTTTATAGATTTGTCGCAACCCGGGATGTTGACGTTCTGGCTATGGTGGCTGAATATGAGGCTGATCCAAACGTGGAATATGCTGAACCCGACTATGTGGGTCATGGACACTTCGTCCCCGATGATCCCAATTTCTGTAACCAGTGGGGATTGCTCAACAATGGTCCTGATTTTGCTCCCCACCCGGGAACTGTAGATGCAGATGTAGATGCAACCGAGGCCTGGTCTTTCTGGGGCCCAGAGCATGTGATTATTCTGGCTATTCTGGATACAGGAGTGGATCTTGATCATCCTGATTTGGGTGGCGTCATCTGGCAAAATACACCTGAATGTTCAGGGATACCCGGTATCGATGACGATGGCAACGGCTATGTGGATGACTGTCACGGATATGATTTTGCGAACAGTGATGGGAATCCCCAAGATGACCACGGACATGGCACGGTGGACGCTGGGATAGCTGGTGCCCTTACCAACAATAATGTCGGGGTGGCTGGACTGGTTGGTGGTCCCTTTAATCCTCACCGGATTATGGCGGTCAAGGTGCTGGATAGCACTAATTGGGGGCTTTATTCCTGGTGGTCTTCAGGACTTTATTATGCAGCAAACAATGGCGCCAGCGTGATCAATATGAGCATGGGCGGCACCAGCTTTTCTTCCAGCCTTCAGGATGCTGTTAACTATGCTTGGGGTCAGGGTTGTGTGGTGGTGGCTTCGATGGGCAATGCCAATAGTAGCACTCCTCAGTATCCTGCCGCCTTCACCAATACCATCGCGGTTGGAGCCACGGATACAGACGATTCCCGCTGTGTTCCTCCGGACTGGCAACCTTTCGGCATGCCCAGTGGTGGAAGTAACTACGGTTCACACATAGATGTGGTTGCACCAGGGAATTGGATATATAGCACGGTATGGAACAACACTTATGGTTACTGGGCTGGCACCTCCATGGCCGCTCCCTTCGTCTCTGGATTGGCGGCGATGATCATGTCAGAACATTGGCCCGAACCTTCGCCCGATTCGGTGAGACAGATCATCCAATCGACCGCTGACGATACGGTTGGATTGCCCGGTGAGGATACCCCGGGCTGGGATCAATATTACGGCTGGGGTAGGATCAATGCCGGTAAGGCGCTGGGGGTGCCCAGGCCGATATTCGCTGATGACTTTAACGACTGCGACATCTCCGACTGGAACATCTACACCAGCTCAGGCACTTTCACCACCAGTTGGCAATATGTAAGTCGACCCTGTGGACTCTATATGAGCTCTCAAGGTTCGGGGTATGCCTATGGCACAACACCGAACCTTAATGTGGACACCACCCAAGACTTCACCATCACTACTTACTTTTTGGTGCCTAATACCAACAATCATTGGTTTCTGGTTCTGGACAATAACTGGGTCCATCTGGTGATAGATAACAATACAACTCTTCACGCCTGGCAGGGTGCAAATGGGGGAGGAATGGATTTAGCCACTCTGAATACAAATCAGTGGTATCACATCAAAGCAGTGGTTCATCCAGCCACTTCTAATTACGATATTTACCTGAATTGTCTTTACATAGCCACTGCTAATTTCCTGAGGGACGGAGATGGCAACGTCTTTCCCTATCTACGTCTGGGAGATATTCATAATGGATCCACCGATCACGGCGAAGGCAAGTGGGATGATCTGATGGTTTACGGACAGAATTCTTATCTTTGCGGTGATGCCAATGGGGATGGGGTGGTGGACCTTGGTGATGTGGTTTTTCTGATCAACTACCTATACCGCGGTGGTCCTGCTCCTGATCCTGAAGAAGCTGGAGATTGTAATTTAGATGGTGAAGTTGACTTGGGAGATGTGGTCTATCTGATAAACTATCTTTACAGAGGAGGACCTCCCCCTTGTTCAGGGAAGGTGGCTGGTAGTTTTGGTCAGGCAAATTTGTCGCTTTTGCTGAAAGGTGATCCTGCAGGGAGAAATTCTCCTATTTTTGCAAGACCCTCTCAGGAAGGTTTTGATGAAGTATCTGAGATCTTAGTGGTGGGGAAGTTCGATCGAGACGTGGCTGGCGTTCATCTGGAGATAGAGTTCGATCCAGATGAGGTTACATTGCTTGATCCTTCGTTGACTTACCTCACCAAAGATCTTCAGCTTTTCTCTGAGACACGGAACGGGATACAGAAGATCGGAATTGTTGACCTCTCCGGACAGAACTTCCTCCCGGCAGGAGAAGGAGCTTTAGTTAACTTGCGAGCAAAGGGTGAAAATTTATCCAGCGTTAAGATCAAGAAAGCTATGCTGGTGGGCATGGATGCGGTCCCACTTACCTTAAAATTTTCTGGTGAGTTGAAGCATGCAGAGTTAAGCCCCTCTAAACCCACTCCCAAGCATTTCTCATTATTTCAGAACCATCCCAATCCCTTCAACCCTCAAACCAGCATAAGTTATGCTTTGCCCCAAGATGGACCGGTGAGGCTTATTATCTATAATATCTTAGGTCAGAGGGTGGTAACCTTGGTGGACGAATTTCAGTCTGCCGGATATAAGACGGTCTGGTGGAATGGGAAGGATCAGAAAGGAGAGCAGGTCTCAAGCGGAATTTACTTCTACAGGCTGGAGACGGACAAGTTTTCAGAGGTGAAGAAGATGATGCTGGTAAAATAGCTGGTGAATTTCTATATAGCTTGAAAATCCGAGTCAAAGCCCTCCTGAGAAAGCTTCAGTAAATGAGCTTATCGCCAGGAGGGTTTTGATTTCTTCATTCTGCTGGAGAGGAATGTTATCTTTCCCGGTAACCGTCTATGGTAAATTGATAGCGTAGAAAAAGCCTCAACCTGCACGGAAATCCCAAAAAAGCTTGACAAAAAGATTTATTGGGTTAGCATTATATGCTGATATAGGCATATAAGCACATATGAGGCACGATGGATAATTACTTGGAGGTTTTTAAGGCTTTAGGAGATAAGACCCGATTGAGGATCATGAGACTTTTATCAATTACTGGGCGCCAGGTTTGTGTTTGCGAGATCATGGATGCTCTTGGACTTCCTCAATACCAAGTATCCAAGCACTTAACCATCTTGAAAAACGCAAAACTGGTGAAAGGTCAAAGAAGAGGCACCTGGGTTTACTATTCCCCTCTGAAGAAAAATTCATCCTTTAAGCGTCAACTTTTTAAGCTGCTCAGAGAACAACTTTCAGATGCTGAGTTTTTGGAAGACGAAAGAAAATTGAAACGACGATTAGAGCTCAGGAAGAAAGCACAATGAATCCAAGGATTTAAGGGAAAGGGGTAAAAATACAGATAGGGCAAAAAGAGGAGAAACCCAAAGATCCCCCTGAATCTTGATTGACCATTCAAACAAAAAGGACCGAGAGGAGAATCGGATATGTCTGATGGCGTTGCGAAGAGATTGTCGGTTTTGGACCGTTTTCTCACCCTGTGGATTTTCCTCGCCATGTGCTCTGGTGTAGGGGCGGGATACTTCATTCCTAGAATGGATTCTTTTATCCAACGCTTTCAGGTGGGGACCACCAACATCCCTATCGCCATTGGGCTGATCTTGATGATGTACCCACCCTTAGCCAAAGTCAGATATGAGGAGTTAGGGGATGTGTTCCGTGACTGGAAGGTGCTGGGATTAAGCTTATTCCAAAACTGGATTGTTGGACCGATCCTGATGTTTTCCTTGGCTATCGTTTTCTTACACGGCTATCCTGAATATATGGTAGGCTTGATTATGATCGGCTTGGCCCGATGTATAGCCATGGTGCTGGTCTGGAACGACTTAGCCAAAGGCGACACAGAATATGCCGCGGGACTGGTTGCATTCAACAGCATTTTTCAAGTTCGGGGCAGGTTACGCCAAGACAGCCACCATCGGCTTTACCGCCGCCAGCAATAACTTTGAGCTGGCTATCGCAGTAGCAGTAGCAGTGTTTGGGATTAAATCCGGTTCTGCTTTTGCCGCAGTCATAGGACCCTTAGTGGAAGTTCCGGTGCTTATCAGCTTGGTAAACGTAGCGCTCTGGTTTCAAAAGAAGTATTTTCTCCAAACACCTGAAAATTACAGAGTATCACCAGAACATCGGAATAAGAAGAGAAAGATCCTGTTTCTATGCACCAACAATTCCAGCAGAAGCCAAATGGCAGAAGGGTTAGCTAACTTTTTGGGAGAGGATAAAGTTCAAGCAGTCAGCGCCGGAACCAATCCAACCTCTGTGAACCCTTATGCTGTCAGGGTGATGAGAGAGATCGGAGTTGACATTTCAAATCAGCATTCTAAAGGACTCGATTGGTTTCATGGTCAGCCCTTTGATTACATCATCACGTTGTGTGGTAATGCCAGAAAGAATTGCCCTTTCTTTCCCAGGGGGGCTAAACGGCTCCACTGGAATTTACAGGATCCTGCTGAAGCAAAAGGAACGGAGCAAAAAATCGTCTCCGTGTTCAGAGAAACACGGGACAAACTCAAAGGGCTGATCATCCAGCTTCTTGATGAGCTATAATGCTACAGATCCAAAGCTCTTTTTCGTAAAATGCAAACTGAGGAATTTTTTTTGGCGTATTTAATGACAATATGTTCATATATGCATTAAAGCATGAAATGGACGGTGAAAACAAATGTTGAACCCAAATCTGATTGAGCTGGAAAGCAGTTATCTTAAAGCTATAGCTCAACCCACCCGGCTGAAGATCCTTTACTTTCTTAAAGGTGGTGAGAGATGTCAGTGCGAGATCATACCCAGAATGAAAGAGGATCAATCCAACATCTCCAGGCATCTTGCTCGCATGAGGGATATGGGAATACTGGAGTCTCGTAAAGAGGGAGTTTCGGTTTACTATAAGATCAAGGACAAAAGGATATTCAGTCTGCTTTCTTTGATTGACCAGATGATCAGGACCGAGATCAAGGAGAGGGCGAAACTGGTTAAGGTTCTACCATGAGATCTCCACCTCTATTTTCCCTACTCCACTTTGTGAAGAGAGAGAACTTGAGGGTAGGTCTATAAAAAGTTAAACTCGACTATCTTCCTCAGAATGCATGCGTCTTTCATTGATATAATCCTAAGCGGATGGGAAGCCTTACTTGAATATCTCTCAGCCCATGTGCTAACTTGTCTGGTTCCTGCCTTTTTCATAGCTGGGGCGATAGCTGTTTTCGTATCCCAAACCTCGGTGATGAAATATTTTGGAGCCAAGTCCAAAAAGGTTTTGGCTTATTCTGTCGCCTCAGTTTCTGGAGCAATTTTGGCGGTTTGTTCCTGTACCATCCTTCCTCTGTTTGCCGGGATTCACAAAAGAGGGGCAGGTTTGGGTCCAGCCATCGCCTTTCTTTATTCCGGACCAGCGATAAACATCTTGGCCATAGTATATACCGCCAAGCTATTGGGATTTGACCTGGGAATCGCCCGGGCCATAGGAGCGATTTCTTTTTCGATAGTGATTGGTCTGATTATGGCTTTTCTCTGGCGAAAAGAGGAGTTAGAGAAAGTCAATAATCCGGGGGAATTGGTTTTACCTCAAGAAGAGAAGACGACAAGACCCCGGGGAATTACCCTATTTTACTTTTTTATTCTGGTAGGGATCTTAGTCTTTGGTGCCTCCCAGAAATGGTTAATAACTTCAGCACTTTTGGTGATCTTAGGTCTGATTTTATACCGCTGGTTTCAAAAAGAGGAACTTAGATACTGGATATATCAAACCTGGGATCTGTTCAAAAAGATATTTCCCATTCTGATAGCAGGTGTTTTTATGGCGGGGATCATCAAAGCCTTACTTCCCCAGCAGGTTGTGGAACACTGGCTGGGGGGGAACGGTCTCAGACCAACCTTTACAGCCTCGCTCTTTGGAGCCTTGATGTATTTTTCCACCTTGACCGAGGTTCCCATCATTCGTGCCTTGATGGATCTGGGAATGGGAAGAGGTCCAGCTTTAACTTTGCTTTTGGCTGGTCCAGCTTTAAGCTTGCCCAACATGATCGTAATCGCAAGAATAATGGGGATAAAGAAGACAGGAGTTTATGTATGTTTAGTTATAATAATGGCCACCATAACCGGGATGATCTTCGGGAATTTAATAATCAAATGAAAGGGGCCCAGTTTCAAGATAAAACGGAACCTTAGATTAATATGAACAAAGAAAATTATAATGTTATAGAGGCAAATGAACTGACCAAAAGGTTTGGTGAGATTACCGCGGTTAATCGGATTAGCCTCGATGTAAAAAAAGGAGAGATATTTGGCTTCCTCGGACCAAATGGTGCAGGAAAGACAACCACCATCAGGATGTTGACTGGTCTTTTGATTCCAGATTCTGGAAACATCTGCATAGATGGGATTGATGTAAGAAAAAATCCGGTTCAAGCAAAGATGAAGATGGGGATCATTCCGGAGTTGGGCAACATCTACGCTGATCTGACCGCAAAACAGAACATAATTTTGGCGGGTAAATTCTACGGAGTATCCAAAACGGAGCTTAAAAGAAGAGCGGATGATCTTTTAGATCAGTTTGAACTTTATGATAGGAAAGATGTTCCTGTCAGAACCTTTTCCAAAGGAATGAAACAAAGGATAAATATCGCCAGCGCCCTGGTGCACAATCCAGAAATTTTGTTTCTGGATGAGCCAACTTCGGGATTGGACGTTCAAAGCCAGCGGTTGATCAGAAATATCATTAAACGGATGAATCAGAAGGGCACAACTGTTTTTTTGACCACCCATAACATCGAGGAAGCAAATCAGTTATGCGAAAGGGTGGGAATTATTAATAGAGGTAGAATAGTTGTCATTGACCGACCGGAGCGGTTAAGAAGAACCTTTGAGGAAAGCCAATCAGTTGAGATCTCTTGGGATAAAGAAATTGATACGAATTGGGTAAAGAAAAGTATTCTAACCAACAGGATAGAAAGATGCGGAGATAAGTGGAAGCTATATACAGACAATCCTGATGGACTGGTAAAGTATTTGGTGAAGTTTACCCAACAGCAAGAGTGGAGAATCATCTCCTTAGAGATCTGTCGAGCAAGTTTAGAAGATGTATTTGTGAAACTGACCAAAGGCAAATAATTATGACGACCAAAGACCTAAATGTTCAGTTTCTTCGTGGAGTGATAATTACCACGGAAAAGAACATACGAATTTATTATACCAAGGCGCCGGTGCTAATATTCGGGCTTTTGTTTCCATTATTTTTATTTTTAGCTTTTTATCTGGGAAGAGAGGTTGATCTTTCCTGTTTCTTCCCTGGCTTTTTAGCTATGTCCTTATTCTTCACCGCCTCGTCAGTTGGTCCCCTCATCACTCCCTGGGAGAAGCAAGCTGGGACTTACGAAAGACTGTTGTCATTTCCGGTCAATATCAACACACTTATTTTAGGAGATACCACAGCCGGAATGATCTTTGGCATTCTCATAAGTTTGGTGGTATTGATGGTTGGATTGGTATTCTTAGGTTTGCGGGTAAATTTTTTCCTTCTGATTTTCGGAACCCTTTTGGCTTCTTTTTGTTTTTCCTCTCTGGGGATTCTTTTGGCTTCTCCCTCCGCCCGTGCGCCATCTCATATCATGATGCTTTCCAGTTTGGTGCGTTTTCCGCTGATCTTTATCAGTGGCATCTTCATACCCTTGGGGAATCTGCAGGGAGTCGGAAAAGCGGTCAGTTACCTTTCTCCCATCACTTATCTGGTGGATATATTTAATCTGGGTTTTAAAGATAAATCCTTCATCTCGCCGGTGGTCGATTTTGTGGCTTTATTTGCTTTTAGCATAATATTTGTGTTTTTATCCAATAGATTCCATCGGCGGAATTTGATAAAAGGATTGTGATGATTACATCAGGAGGTCAATATGAAGATAGAAATTTTGGGGATGGGATGTTCCTCGTGCAACAAACTGGAGAAAGATGTGTTTGCCACATTGAAAGAGTTGAACATTGACGCCGAGGTGTCGAAGGTTGAAGACTTTACCAAAATTGCCTCATACGGAGTCCTGATGACGCCCGGCTTGGTGATAAATGGCAAAGTTTACTCCTCCGGTAAAATTCCAGTTATGGCTACGCTGAAAAGATGGATTGAGGAGGAGAACAAGAAATAGCAAACAAGAGAGACTTTTTCTGTCTGGTCGTTTGAGAATAATCCAGACAAGCTTGAAAATATTTGGGACACAAACATGATACAAAATAAATCTAAAACCAATGGAGGTATTTGAAATGGATTCAAAAGAACTTTTGGAAGTGGCACTTAAGCTTCATGGACATAAATGCCCGGCCATGCCCCTGGGTTTGAGGGCAGGACTGGCGGCTTTAAAGAAATTGGAGGTGGAGAGAGCCTCCAACAAAGAGCTTTTCACCTTTTGTGAAACCGGCTATGCCCACGCCACCATGTGCTTTGTGGATGGAGTGCAGATGGCTACCGGATGCACCTATGGCAAAAGCAACATCAAGAAATTAGCTTATGACAAAAATGCCATAACCGTAATCGACGTCAAAAACAAAAAGGCAGTGAGGGTGGCTCCAAATCCTGAGTTTCAAAAGAAAGGACTGGCTTCTGAATTTGTCCAGCTGAGAAAAAAGGGGATCGAACCTAAGGATATCCCTCCGGAGATAGTGGATCCCTTGGTGGACAAGATCATGAATGCCAAAGATGAGGAGCTTCTCAGAATCTCAGAGCTCTTTGACTATGATTTCAAGCCTCAAAAAGGCACCTTTGAATGGTATGAGTGTGAGAGATGTGGGGAGGTGGTCTTCGCTCACAAAGTGAGAATCGTAGATGGCAAAAAGCTGTGCGTCCCCTGCGCCCAATACCCAGAGCAGGTGGGACTGTGGTGATTATTCTTTAAAGCTGACTTTTTGTGAGTCAGAAAGTCCGACTTCGAAATCACCGATCAAGGAGTTTCAAATGGTAATCTATATCATAGCGGGCATTGTCACCTTTGTATTCACCACGGTTTTGACCATCGCCGGCGTGGGAGCGGCTTTCATCTTGATTCCCGTATTTTACGCCTTGGACATTCCTTTAAGAGAAGCTATGGCGACTGCCCTTTTGCTTAATTCCATCGCCATGATCTTTGCCTCTTCCTCATATATCAGAAGAGGGTTGGTGGTCTTTCGAACTGCCCTTCCCATATTGATTGTAGCTACCATCCTTTCACCCTTGGGAGCTTATACCAGTAAGTTCGTCTCCCGCGACGTTCTGCTCTGGCTTTTTGTGGGTTTTTTAGTCTTTGCCGGGTCTATGATGCTTTTTTATAGAGCTAAGAAGAAGGAGATTGAAGCCAATAAAAAAAGGCAGGTAGCTTATGGCACTGGAGTGGGGACTCTGGCCGGATATCTGGGAGGACTTTTAGGTGTAGGGGGAGGAAACTTCATCGTTCCGGTTTTGGTCTGGTTGGGATTTGATCCTAAAAAAGCCTCCGCCACCACCGCTTTCATTGTGATCTTCTCCTCCTTCTCCGGATTTTTAGGTCATGCCTCCATCGGACATTTAAATACAACCTTGCTTCTTTTAACTGCCTTAGGATCGGTCACCGGCGCACTTTTGGGAGCATGGCTTATGGGAGCCAAGTTAAAAAGCAGACAGGTAAAGATAGTTATCGGGATTATTCTTTATGGAATCGCAGTCAAGATGATCTGGGGTCTTTTGAGTTGAGAGAGTTTTAAAAAAGTGATTGTTATTAAAAGCAAACCCTAAAGGAGAAAAGTGCAAGCCGGATTTTACTTAGTCCCTTTCATATTTTTTATAATTTCCTTTGTCTTCTCTATGTTAGGCATGGGAGGGGGACAGCTTTATATTCCCATCCTTTACTGGCTGGGGATGGATTTTAAAAGCCAGGCTATCCCTTTAGGGTTACTGCTAAATTTCTGTGTCCAAATCTCTGCTTTCACTACTTATTCCCGGGCAAAATTGGTTCGATTCAGAATCGCCATTCCCTTTGGATTGATGATGGTTGTCTGTGCCCCCTTAGGGGCGATGGTTAACTTTGGATTGCCCACCAAGCCCATAATCTTTTTGTTTGCCATATTCACTCTTTTTGCCGCCATCTTAGTTTTGTCCGGATGGAAACCTCATAAGGGGAACTGGAGCCGAAAAGAGGAGCTGATAGTTTCTATCACAGTGGGGGCGTTTTTGGGATTTCTGGTCGGGCTTATTGGCAGGGGTGGAGGTTCTTTCATCGTTCCCACTCTTCTGATGATCGGTCTGGATCCAAAAAATGCGGCGGCGACCTCATCCCTTATCGCCAGTTCCTCGTCCACAACTGGTTTCATAGCTCATCTGTTTAAGGCAAAGTTGGATTTCTGGATAACCCTCAGCACCGTTATCGGTGTGCTTTTAGGCTCTCAGATTGGCTCTCGTCTGATGGCTACAAAACTGAAATCAAAAGCCATAAAGAAAATCTTCGGGTTGGTTTTGATTTTAGTCGCATTTTTGTTGCTCAAGGATGTGTTTTTGAAATGAGATCAAATAGAACAAAACCCATTTTGATGGTGATTCTTAAGGAGAGGTTTGCAATGCCATGGTTAACTGGTTATCCCAGGGAGAAAGTCGAATGGTACCCAACAATCGATCCAAAGAAGTGCTTGAAGTGTGGTATTTGCATGAA